>JANOOP010000244.1:0-7037 GCA_031421415.1 Candidatus Eiseniibacteriota bacterium | reverse complement strand
GACTCCTTCGCGGAGGGCCTGACCACCGCGGGGCTCGGGCCGCCCGACCTCGCGCTTGCTCGCGCGCAGCACCAAGCCTATTGCGAAGCACTCCTGAAATGCGGCGTGGCGCTCACCTGGCTGCCCGCCGATCCACGCGATCCCGATTCCACCTTCGTCGAGGACACCGCCGTCCTGACGCCTCGCGGAGCCGTGCTCACCCGGCCCGGCGCCGCAAGCCGTTCGGGCGAGGTCGAAAGCATCCGCCCCGCGCTGGAGCCGTTCTATCAGATCCTGCGCGAGATCGAATCGCCGGGCACTCTGGACGGCGGCGATGTCTGCGAAGCGGGGGACCACGTCTTCATCGGCATCTCGGAGCGCACGAACGAGGCGGGGGCTCGCCAGCTGGCGTCGTATCTCGCCAAGGAGGGGTACACCACCGCCACCGTGGACATTCGGGGGATGCCCGGAATTCTGCATCTGAAGAGCGCGCTCGCCGCGCTGGACGACTGGCGCCTGGCCGTCGTGCCGGGACTCCTCTCGCATCCGGCCTTCCGGTCCCACCGGATCGTCGCCGTCACGCCCGAGGAGTCGTACGCGGCGAACTGCGTCAACGTGAACGACCGGATCCTCGTCGCGTCGGGATACCCGGAGTTCGAGGGGGCGTTGCGCCGGCTCGACTACGATCTGGCGCCGCTCGACATGTCGGAATTCCGGAAGATGGATGGCGGATTGAGCTGCCTCTCGCTTCGTTTCTGACGCCTCGCCTCGCCCTCCCCCCGGGCGGCGCCCTTCCGGGCCGGGCGCGGCCGCCCTGTGCTAAACTGGTCCGGCTCGAATCGAAGTCGAGTCCCCACTCCAACGCCACTCCCAGGGAGGATTCCATGCGCACCCTGTCTCTCGCTTCGATGGCGCCGGCGCTTCTGGCCGCGTTGTTGCTGACTTCGGCGCCGGGCCACGTCCCGGCAGCCTCCGCGGCCGAGAAGATCGCGATCACCAAGCTCGCCGACCTCCCGCCTCACTCCTACAAGATCGTGGGCAAGCCGAGCGAGCTGGTCACCAACCAGCCAGCCATTCTCGAGCTGGCGAACGCCATCGAGAAGGATCTGAAGGCCGATCTGGAGAAGTACGACATCCAGGATCAGACCGCCACGCGCCGGATCTACGGCACGCTGCTCACGATCGCCATGCTGAAGGAAGACTTTCCCGCGGCGCGCGAACTGGTGAAGACGGTCCGCGGACTTCAGGAAAAGCCGGCGCAGAAGCTGACGTCGGGAATCCTGGCCGAGGCGTTCATAAAGATGCGCGAGTCGGGCGCGGCCGATCCGAAGGCCGCCCTTCGCGCTAATCTCGAGACCGCGCTCCGGGCGCTTCCGTATCAGGAAGTTCAGGACATCCTCAAGTCGACCAAGGGGAGCTTCGAGGTGATGTCGGTGAATCTCATGGTCGGCAGCATCCAGGCGAGCGTCGACCAGGCGGCCAAGGATGGCACGCTGAGCGGCGACTTCGCGACCGGGCTCGTCCAGGTCGGGTATGTGGCCTCCGCCATCATTCCCTTCAAGGCTGAGATCGTGGCCGCCTACACGGCCGTCCTCGACGCGAACAAGGGCGAGGCGAAGTCCGATATCTGGGCCGCTCGCGACGTCACGCTCGATGCCGGAGCGAAGCTTTCTCCGGTGGCGGTCGGGGTCTGGGATTCGGGCGTCGACGTCGCGCTCTTCCCGAACCAGCTCTGGTCGAACTCGAAGGAAGTCGCGGGGAACCAGAAGGACGACGACAAGAACGGCTTTGTGGACGACGTGAACGGGATCGCCTGGACGCTTCATTCGGACCCGGAGCCGGCGCTCCTCTTCGACATCGAGAAGGCCGTCGGGAACCGGGACCAGTACAAGGGAGACCTGAAGGGCTTCGAGGACATCCAGGCAAACATGGACTCCCCGCAAGCCACGGCCCTGAAGCAGAAGCTCGGCGGCATGACGCAGGACCAGGTGAAGCCCTTCATCGAGGGGGTCACCGCCTACTCCCAGTACGCCCACGGCACCCACGTGGCCGGCATCGCGGCGCACGGGAACCCGGCCGCGAAAGTCCTGGCCTGCCGCATGACGTTCGACCATCACGCCGTGCCGGAGAAGCCGACGATCGAGCAGGCCGTGAAGGACGGCGAGGCGATGGCGAAGTCGGTCGCCTACTTCAAGGCGAACGGCGTCCGGGTGGTCAACATGAGCTGGGGCGGCGATCTGAAGTCGGTCGAGACCGCCCTGGAGATGAACAACGCCGGGGGGACGCCGGAGGAGCGGCGCGTCCTGGCGCGGAAGATCTACGACATCGGGTACCAGAAGCTCTTCGATGCGCTGAAGGCCGCGCCGGAGATCCTCTTCGTGATCGCGGCGGGAAATTCGAACAACAACGTGAAGTTCGACGAGGTCATGCCGAGCTCCTTCAAGCTGCCGAACATCCTGGTGGCCGGCGCGGTCGATCAGGCGGGCGAACAGACCTCGTTCACTAGTTTCGGGAACGTCGACGTCTACTCGAACGGCTTCGAGGTCGACAGCTACGTGCCGGGCGGGGACCGGATGAAGCTGAGCGGCACCAGCATGTCGGCGCCGAACGTCACGAATCTGGCGGCCAAGCTCTGGGCGACGAACCCTAAGCTGACGGTGGACCAGGTGAAGCAGTTCATCGTGAAGAACGCGGACGAGAAGAAGTCGGGCGAGAACACGATCCGCCTCATGAATCCGAAGGCCTCGATGTCGGCGGCCGCGGGTGGAGCACAGTAGGAAGGTTAGATCGGGGCTCGGGGATGCCGGCCCGGGCCCCGGTTGCCTTGTTTTGCTACCCTATCCGCGTAGGTCGTAACGTTTGCCTTAGCCGCACACTTGCGCGCCGTTCCCGGCCACCACCCGAAACCACGGACCCCAATGACCGACTCTCCGATCGGCAGCACCATTTCCCACTACAAGATCACCGGCAAACTCGGAAGCGGCGGAGTGGGCGTCGTGTACGAGGCGGACTGGGCGCGGCGCGATCCTGACCTGGCGCCGCTTCACGGCAACCCCGAATTCGAGAGGCTCTACCCCGAAACCAAGGCGGAGTGACGCCTTGGACCAGATCCGCGTTCGCGGAGCGCGCGAGCACAACCTCAAGAATCTCAACATCGACATCCCCCGGAACGCCCTCGTCGTCCTGACAGGCGTCTCCGGATCGGGGAAGTCGTCGCTCGCCTTCGACACGCTCTACGCCGAGGGTCAGCGCCGCTACGTCGAGTCGCTCTCCGCCTACGCCCGGCAGTTTCTGGGGCAGATGGAGAAGCCCGATGTCGATCAGATCGAGGGTCTCTCGCCTGCGATCTCCATCGAGCAGCGGACGGCCGGCAGCAATCCCCGCTCCACGGTCGCCACCGTCACGGAGATCTACGACTACCTCCGCCTCCTCTACTCCCGCGTCGGCGTGCAGCACTGCGTGAGTTGCGATCGCCCCATCCGGAGCCAGACCGTCCAGGAGATGGTCGACACGCTTCTTGCGGCGCACCAGGGGGCGCGGCTCCAGATCCTGGCGCCGGTGATCCGCGGGCGGAAGGGGGAGTACCGGAAGGAATGGGCGCAGTGGCGGAAGCTCGGCTTCGTCCGCGCGCGTGTGAACGGCGCGTGGCTCGAGCTGGAGGAGGAGCTGGCCCTCGACAAGAAGAAGAAGCATACGATCGAGATCGTCGTCGACCGGCTGGTGGCGGACGTCGAGAAACGGAGCCGCCTGCACGAATCGCTGGAGACGGCGACACGCCTCGCGGGGGGGATGGCGCTGATCCTCCAATCCGACGGAAGCGAGGAGACGCTCTCCGCCGGCGCCGCGTGCACGAGCTGCGGCATCTCCTACGAGCCGCTCCAGCCCCGCTCCTTCTCGTTCAATTCCCCCTACGGCGCCTGCAAGCAGTGCGACGGGCTGGGGACGACGATGGAGATCGACCCCGACCTCGTGATCCCCGACCGCTCGAAGTCGCTCGCTGACGGCGCGGTCTCGGTTTGGGGCGACCCCGACGGGACCTGGACGAAGGGCTCCATCGAGGCGATCGCGAAGCGGCTGAAGATCTCGATGAAGACTCCCTTCACGAAACTGCCCGCCGCGGCGCAGAAGGCGATCCTCTACGGACTGGGCGACGAGAAGATCGACTACAAGTTCAAACTGAAGAGCGGAAAGGTCTGGGAACACAAGGGACGCTTCCGCGGCGTGGTGAACGAGCTGATGCGCCGTTTCAAGGAGACGTCCTCCGACACGGTCCGTCAGCAGATCGAGCAGAGCATGAGCAAGAAGCCGTGTGCCCTATGCTGTGGGGCGCGGCTCAAGGCCGAATCGCTCGCGGTCCGCGTCGACGGCCGCTCTATCGCCGAGTGGGTGGCGCAGCCGGTGAGCGGGGCGCGGCGGACGGTGACCGATCTGGCGCTGGCGCCCCGCGAGGCGTCGATCGCCTCCGCCATCGTGAAGGAACTCCGCCAGCGGCTCGAGTTTCTGGACGACGTCGGCGTCGGCTACCTGACGCTCGACCGCGCCGCCTCCACGCTCTCGGGCGGCGAGGCGCAGCGCATCCGGCTCGCGACGCAGATCGGCTCCCGGCTCACGGGCGTGCTCTACATCCTGGACGAGCCAAGCATCGGACTTCATCCGCGCGACAACCGGAAGCTCCTCGACACGCTCCTTCGGCTCCGCGACCTCGGCAACTCCGTCCTGGTGGTGGAGCATGACCACGAGACGATGGAGGCGGCCGACTACCTGATCGACCTCGGCCCTGGAGCGGGGCGCCGCGGCGGTTACCTCGTGGCGCACGGATCGCCTGCGGAAGTGCGAGCGAATCCCGATTCGTTAACCGGTCAATATCTCTCCGGGACGCGCGAGATCTCCATCCCCGCCACGCGCCGCGAGGGAACGGGGAAGTGGCTCGAGGTGGTCGGCGCGCGCGAACACAATCTGAAAAACGTCCGCGCCCGCTTTCCGCTGGGAACCCTCATCTGCGTCACCGGCGTTTCGGGTTCGGGAAAGAGCACCCTGATCAACGACATCCTTCACCGTGCGCTCGCGAAGAAGCTCCACGGCGCGCGCGAGGTCCCCGGCGCCCACGATCGCATCACCGGCATGGGGGAGATCGACAAGGTCGTGGCGATCGACCAGTCTCCGATCGGCCGGACGCCGCGGAGCAATCCGGCGACCTACACGGGCGTCTTCACGTTCATCCGCGACCTCTTCGCCGCGCTCCCGGAGGCGAAGGTCCGCGGCTACGCTCCGGGCCGCTTCTCCTTCAACGTGAAGGGGGGACGCTGCGAGGCGTGCGGCGGCGACGGCCTCGTCACGATCGAGATGCACTTTCTTCCCGACGTCTACGTCACCTGCGAGGTATGCCGGGGGAAGCGCTACAACCGGGAGACGCTGGAGGTCGCGTACAAGGGGAAGTCGATCGCGGACGTCTTGGAAATGACCGTGGACGACGCGCTGGAGTTGCTGGGGCCGATTCCCTCGATCCGCCGAAAACTCGAGACGCTGCAGGGCGTGGGGCTCGGCTACATCCACCTCGGCCAGGCCGCGACCACGCTCTCGGGGGGCGAGGCGCAGCGGGTGAAGCTGGCGACCGAGCTGTCGCGGACCGAGACGGGGCGGACGCTCTATCTCCTGGACGAGCCGACGACGGGACTTCACTTCGAAGACGTCCGGATGCTCCTCGACGTCCTCGACCGCCTCACCGACAAGGGGAACACGGTTGTCGTCATCGAGCACAACAGCGACGTCATGAAGCGGGCCGACTGGATTCTCGACCTCGGACCCGAAGGGGGCGAGGAAGGGGGCCGAATCGTGGCCGAAGGGCCGCCCGAGGCGGTCGCCACGGTCCGGGAGTCGCACACGGGAGCCGCCTTGAGGGGAGTGCTGGCCGCCCCGGTCCCGAAGCGGGGGCGCGCGAAGGCTGCCGTTTGACATCCGTCCGCGATGTGGTAACGTACCGGACGCTACCCGCAACTAACGGAAAACAAACGATATGCTCGATACTGCCACCGCGCTGAAGCGGACTCCGTTTCACCCACGCCACGTGGCCGCGGGAGCCAAGATGGTTCCCTTCGCGGGTCACGAAATGCCCATTCAATACGAAGGCATCCTGACCGAGCACCGGACCGTTCGCGCCGGCGTGGGAGTCTTCGACGTGTCGCACATGGGGGAGATCCGCCTCCGCGGCCCGGGCGCGATCGCCTACGCCAACCATCTCGTCACGAACGAGGTCGGCCCCACGCTCCCCGACGGCAAGGTCGTCTACACCCCCATGTGCCTGGAGCACGGCGGGATCGTGGACGACCTTCTCGTGTACGCCTTCGGAGCGGAGCGGTACCTCGTCGTGAACGCCTCTACTTTCGACAAGGACATCGCCTGGATCCAGCGCCACGCGCCGGCCGGCGTCGAGGTGATCGACGAGAACGCGAAGACCGCGCAGCTCGCCGTGCAGGGGCCGCGCGCCGAAGAAGTGATCGGCGCCATTTACGGGGACCGCGCCCGCGCGCTCGCCTTCTACGAAGCCTACCTGGATGGAACCGGGGAAGGCGCGACGATCGTCTCGCGGACCGGCTACACGGGCGAGGACGGCTTCGAAATCTACGTTCCGGTCGCGCGCGCGCTCGAAGTCTGGGACCGCGTTTTCGCCGCCGAGGCGTCCATCGGCATTCGCCCGATCGGGCTGGGGGCGCGCGATACGCTCCGGCTCGAAATGGGTTACTGCCTCTACGGAAACGACATCGACGAAACGACGAGTCCGCTCGAGGCGGGGCTTGCCTGGACGGTTCGTTTGGAAAAGTCCGATTTCATCGGCCGCGAGGCTCTGGTGAAGGCCAAGGAGGCGGGCCTGAAGCGCCGCCTGCTCGGACTGATTCTCGAGGGCTCTCGCATCGGCCGCCCCGGCTTCGAGGTGGAAGTGCAGGGGCAGCGGGTCGGGACCGTCACGAGCGGAACGATGGGAATCAGCATCGGGCGCCCGGTCGCGATGGCCTATTTGGAGGGCGACGCCGCGCGTCCGGGGGCGCGCGTGGACGTCGTGG
>JANOOP010000243.1:0-1811 GCA_031421415.1 Candidatus Eiseniibacteriota bacterium | reverse complement strand
GCCGCTCACGCTCGGTCGTGTGACCGTGGGACGGCATCTGATCCGCTTCGGCGGTCCCGGCCTCACCCTCACGGCGCAGGAGGTCGACGTCCTTCGCGACGTCCACGTCGAACTCGTCGGAAACGCCGGTCCCTTGCCGACGCCCGGCAAGGTCTCGGTCGCCAGCGCCATTCTGGGGGACGAAGGGTTCCAGGCTGGCAAGGGCGATCCGATCTGGGTGGACGGCGTGGCGCGCGGGGCGACGCCGTTCACGGCGGATCTCTCCCCCGGAATGCACAGCGTCCGCGTGGTCCGGCGAAATTTCCCGGCGCAGGTCACCGTCCTCGACGTGAAGCCCGGAAACGAACACTTCGTGACGGCCGAGTTCGGAGCGCGATCGGGCGAACCGCTCCGATTCACCCCTCCGGAAGCTCTGTCGCGTTCGCAACCGACGCCGCTCACGATCGCCCTTCCCGGCGACGCGGCCGACGTCGAGCATTCGGTCTGGCTCTACGCGGCGGCGCCCGGCGCCTCATTTCAGCCCCGCGCGATGGCGCACCTCGCCGCCGACGCGCGGACCTATGCGGCGCTCGTCCCCGAGGAGGTGCTGAAGAATCAGGTCGGCCAGATTCGCGTCTACTTCAAGGCTACCGCCGCGGGCGGTCACGAAATCTACTCCGAGATCCATACGATCGCGGTTCGCGACTGATCGCGATCCGCCGCTAGCCGCTTCTCCCCTCCGCTTCCCGCGACCGATTCACCTTTGCCGCGCCCCCGCGGCGTCCTGCTCGCCACCGCCCCGGCGAGGAACGGTTCATGGTTCGATCGCTCTCCTTCCGGCTGCCTCCCGTCGTGGCCGCCTGGGCCCTCGTCGCTGTGGGGCAGGTCGCGCTGGGGCGTGGCGTGCTTCCGAGCGACGCGGAGGCGCCCTGCCGAGCGGTAGCGCTCGTCTCGGGGTTCCTCGCGCTCGGGCTCCACGCTCGCGGTGCGCTACCGGGCGAGGGGCGGCGCTGGAGAGGGCGCCGTGGCGTCTGCCTCCTGCTGACCCTCGTCTCGCTGACCGCCGCGGGCGCGTCGCTGGGAATCGAGGCTGCGCGGCGAGACGCCCCGCTCGAGGTTCACCCCCGTTCGATTCGAGCGGAACTTCGCGGTTTCGTCGCCGACGCTTCGGCCGCTGGAGAACCAGCGGCGACGCTCCGTTTCGACGTCGTGGAGGCGCGCGTGGGGACCAGCAAGGCCTCGCTCGGGGCGACGGTGCGGCTTCGGTGGCCCGTTGGCGCGCCGCCTCCCGCGTGGGCCGTCGCGGGGACACCGCTCGCCGCGAGCGGATCGGTCCGACCGCTCGAGGACGCGAGAAATCCCGGCGGCGCTCCGCCGGGGAGATGGCTCGAACGGGAGCGGATCGACGCGACCTTCGACGTCGATCCCGGCGGCATCGAGCCGTGGGACCCGCCGCCCGGAACCGCGGGACGCGATCGGCGCGGCGGTGCGCGGCTGGCGTCGGAGGCGCGCCGCTCGGTCGGGCGGCTGATCGACGCGCACGCGCCTGCGACCGCGGCCGCCCTGTCGCGCGGGATGCTCCTCGGCGATCGCGTCGGGATCGATGCCGAGACGCGCGACTCGTTCCGAAACGCGGGGACGCTCCACATCCTCTCGATCTCCGGACTTCACGTCTGCATCGTGGCGGGATTTGTGGCGGCGTTCGCGAGGGGGCTCGGCCTCTCCGCAGGCGTTGGAACTGCCATCGAGCTCGCCGCCCTCGCGGGCTACGTCGCATTCGTCGGCGCGCCACCGCCGGCCCTTCGCGCGGCGCTCCTCTGGGTCTTCGCGCG
>JANOOP010000242.1:0-11713 GCA_031421415.1 Candidatus Eiseniibacteriota bacterium | reverse complement strand
TGGCGAAAGTCGCGGCGGGAGCGCCCGCGGAAACTGGTACGCGGCGTTCCTGCGCGAGGGGGACGACTGGAAGCGGCCGTTCGGCGCGGAGCTGACGAGCGAGGATCGCCGCGCGCTCTCCGGCGCGGGCGATTCCGCGGGGGCGCCGCTCCCGAGCGGGGTTCGCGACGTCGGCGCCGGCGCCGGATCGTACGCCTGGGACGGGAGCGATGCCGCGGCCCCGCGGTGGGTCTACCTCGGAGCGGGAGGCGGCGATCACGAGGTCGAGTTCTCCTCGCTCGGCGCCGGCCGCGGCGCCTACGCCGACACGGTCGGTCTGGACGGAATTCGCTTCTACCGCTATCTCGGCCCCGCGCTCGGCTCCTTCGCGCCGGGGCGATCGCTGGCGGTGCCAGCGTCGGCGACGCTGGTCGACGCGGGAGGAATGGCGCGAATCGGCGCCGCGCTCTCGCTCGACGCCGAGTTCGCACGCTCCTCGCTCGATCGTAATCTCCTGAGCGGGCGCGACGACGGAGACAACGGCGGCATCGCGGCGCGCGCCGCCCTGCGGCTCGACCCGCGCCCTCTTCGTCTCTTCGGCCGGAAGGCGGGCTCGCTCCGCGCGAGCGTGGCCGTCCGCTCGCGCGACGAGTCGTTCTCCTCCCTCGACCGGGTCGACGCGGCGTTCGAGGGCGACCGGTGGAATCAGCGCACTGGCGCTGTGGGCGAGCGGCGCTACGAGGCGACCGCGCAGCTTGACCCCTCCGGCGCCGCGAGTCTGCGCGGAGAGTGGGGGCAGCGCCGGCTTGCCGGCGGCGCCCGCGCGACCCGGCATGCGGCGGAGGCCGAATGGCGCGGCTTCGTGGCTGGAATGGCGCGCTGGGAAGTGGCGCGAAACGAGGGAGACGCGGGCTCGGGACGGCGCGCGCGCTGGAACGTCGACCTGGGACGCGATCGGGGATTCTTGCAGCCGCGCTTCCGCGCGGGCGACGAGCGGGTCAGGGGGGCCGACGGCGATTCGCTGGCGAACCGAGGCTCGCGCTACGCTTCGAGCAGCATGGCGATCTCGCCCTCCGCGGCGATGCGGTTCCGCGGCGGAGTGACCTGGCGACGTGACGTCGAAGCGCCGCTGTCCGCCACCCCGATCGGCGCGGGCGGAGGCAGTTCGCTCCTGTCCGGCGAAGACCGTACGCTCCGCTCCGTGGCCATCGACGGGGGCGCCACGGTCCGTTCCGACGTCGTGACCGTGGACGCGTCGCTGGCCCGCCGGCGATCGCGAGGGGCGGGCGGCGGCGCCGAAACCGATCTGGCTCAGGTGGTCCTGACGGGCGGCAAGCCGGGAGGCGCGCTGACGAGCGAGGTGCGCTGGGACGTCTCGCAGGTGCGGGAGCCCGAGCGGCGGCGCTCGCTCGTCGCCATCGGCTCCGGGCTCGGCTCCTACGACGCGACCGGCACGCTTGCTCCCGGCGGCGGGTACGAGTTCGTCGGCGTGCTCGGACCCGAGGCGACGCGGACGCGGGCTTCGTGGCAGTTCCGGCTCGACGCCTACCCCGCGCGCGCGGCGGGGTCGAGCGCCGCGCGGCGCGTCTGGTGGCGGGCGCTCGGAGCCAGCACGCTCCTTCGGCTGGACAGCCAGTCGCGCCTTCCGCTCGGGCGACTGGAGCGCGCCTTCCGCTTCGGCGACTACCTGGACGGCGACGCCACGATTCGCGGGGAGTGGAGCGGCCGCCAGACGCTGGAGTTCGTTCCCGCCGGCGCCCTGTTCGATCTGCGGGCCGAGGCGGGGGCGCGCCGCGAACTCCTGGGAGACCTCGACAATCTTCGCGTGGGGCGCGAGTCGCGCGACCTCACACTACGGGCGCGCCACCCGCTCCTGGCCCGCCTGCGGCTCTCCGAACGGGTCACGATCGACCGGAGCCGGTACGAATCGACCCGTTCCGACACGCCCGATCGAGCGCTGAGCGTTCTTCGGGGACGCGGCGTCGAGGTGGACCTCTCCCGCGCGGCGGGTCCGCAGTGGAATTTCTCCCTCATCGGGCGCTATCGGCGCGATTTCGATTCGCTTCGGGGCGGCGCGCAGGCGACGTGGTCCGCGGGGCCCGCGGTTCGCTGCGCCGCGGGAGGACGCCTTCGCGTTGACGCGCGGGCGCTCTGGGGAAAGACCGAGCGGACTGGAATCTACGCGCCGCCCGGGGCGATCCTCGCGCCCGTCCTGGGGGAACGGGTCGACTACGATCTCCTCTCCGAGTGGACGATGCGCGACCGGCTTCAGCTCTCGCTCGGCCTGAACGGCGCGGCGATTCCCGGTGCGACCGGGGCCTACAACGCCCGGTTGGAACTGAGGAGTTCGTTCTGATGCGGCCGATCGCTCTCCCACGCTCGCGCACGCGCGCGCGCTCGGCCTGCGCCCTGGCGCTGTTGCTCGTCCTCCTCGGGGCCGCGGCGCCGGCTGGCGCCTCTCCCGATCGCGCCGCGCTTCGCGGCGATCGGTTCGCGCTCCAGGCCGCCGGCATCGACGACTCGCTCCTGCGCGCCGCCGCGGAGGCGCCGGCCCCCGTGGCGCGCGCGCGGCTCTGGGGTCGCCTGGAGCTCGAGGCGCTGGCGTCGCGTCTCCGCGATCGCGTCGCGGTGCTCGGGGCGATCGAGGCCGCCGTGCGGCTCGTGCTGCATCCGGGTGGAGGATCGTCTCCAGGAGAGGCGACGCTTCGCATCGATTATCCCGACGCCGCGCCCGGGGCCGTCGCTTCGCGGAAGGGCGGCGAGACGCCGGCGCGCTCGAGCCTGCGCGGAGCGATTCGCGTCGAGGGGGAATCGGCGGCTGGCGCGGCCTACGCGCGAGCGTTCGATCGCGCCGCCGCGGCGCCGGGACGGACCCGTCTCCAGGCAATCGCCTCGGGGGTGGCCGCCGTGCGCGACCTCCTCCTCGAATCGGGGCACTACGCGGGAGACGCGGCCGTCGATTCGATCGTGCCGGCAGGAGCGACTACCTGGGTTCATGTCGGCGTGCGACCGAGGGGGACGGTCACGATGGAGTCGTTCGAGCTGGAAGGGGCGCGGGCCACCCGCCCGAGCGCGGCGGCCGCCATCGCAGGCGTGCGGCGCGGCGACCGGCTCCGCCCGGCGAAGATCGCGGCGGCGCGCGACCGGCTCCTCGCCAGCGAGCTCTTCGCGGTGGTGGGCGATCCGCGCGTCGCTCCCGGGAGCGCGCCCGATCGCGCGCGCATCGTCATCCCGGTGGAGGAGGCGCGCTCGAGCCGCTTCGAGGGGGTAGTCGGCGCCGCGCAGGGAGGGGGTGTGACGGGAGCCATCGATCTCGCGCTGGAGAACATCGCCGGGACCGGCCGGGCCGCGGGACTTCGCTGGACGGGGCTCGGCGCGGCAGGGACCGAGTACGCCGTCCGGTATCGCGAGCCGGCGCTCTTCGGCCGGCCGCTCGACGCGAGCGCGTCGCTCGAAGCGCACGTCGTCGACTCGCTCTTCACGCGCACGCGCTGGGCGCTGGGCGCGGGCGCGCGCGCCGGGTCGCGCGGGCGCGTCACGCTCTCCTACGCGCGAACCGGCACTACCTACGGGGGCGTGGCGCGCGGCACGAACTCCGATTGGACGGCCAGCGCGGGGCTCTCCTGGCGCGCGCTGGCGCCGTCGTTGAACCCGCGATCGGGCTACTCGGTCTCGATCTCCGGCGACGCGGGGCGCCGCCGCGAAGTCTTTCCCGGTTTTCCCGTCGCGTCGCGCTCTCTATCCCGAGGATCGCTCGGGGTCGAGGGCGCGCTACCGCGCGGCGACGGCGCGGCGCTCTTCGCCTCCGCGCGCTCCGTAGGAACCTCGCTCGGCGGCGGCTCGTTCCCGGCCGAGGAACTCCACTACGTCGGCGGAAACGAGGGGCTCCGGGGACACCGGGAGCGCGCCTTCGCGGGGAGCCGGATCGCCGCCTTCACCCTGGAGCATCGCTGGCTCACCGATTCGAACGGGGGCCGCGCCTATCTCTTTGCCGACGCGGCCTGGCACGAACTCGCCCGCCCCCTCGCGGCGGGCGTCTCGGCGCCCGGCAGCGCGGCGGCCGCGCTGGCGCGAACGGAGTTGAGCGACGGGTGGGACTTCGGCTACGGTGCTGGGCTCCGGACCCGAGCGGCCTCCGGCACGGTGGGCGTCGAGCTCGGACTGCGCCCCGGCGCCTCGCTTGGCGCCGCCACCATTCACCTTCGATACGGGAGCCGTTGGTGAGCCCCAGCGCCGCCCAGCGCATCGCCACGCTTCGACGCGAGATCGAGCGGCACGATCATCGCTACCACGCGCTCGGCGAGCCGGAGATCTCGGATCGCGAATACGACCGGCTCTATCGCGCCCTTCAAGAGTTGGAGGTGGAGCACCCGGAGCTGGACGATCCCGACTCGCCGACGCATCGAGTGTCGAAGGGACTCCTGCCGGGGTTCGTCGCCGTCCGTCACACGGCGCCGATGCTGAGTCTGGACAACACCTATTCGCTGGAAGAGGTGGCGGAGTTCGACGCCCGCGTCCGGAAACTCCTCGCCGCGGATGCGGCGGCCTACGTCGTCGAGCCGAAGGTGGACGGGGTGGCCGTCCACCTCCGGTACGAGGGGGGGCGGTTCGTGCAGGGCCTCACCCGCGGCGACGGCGAAAAGGGGGACGACATCACGTCGAATCTACGCACGATTCGCGCCATCCCGCTTCGCCTGCGGGGCCGCGATCTGCCCGACGTCGTGGAGGCTCGCGGCGAAGTCTTCATGGAGACGAAGGCGTTCGCCCGGCTGAACAAGCGCCGCGAGGAGGCGGGCGAGAAGACCTTCATGAATCCGCGGAACGCGACGGCCGGAAGCTTGAAGACGCTGGATCCCTCCGAGGTCGCGCGCCGGCCGCTTCAGATCTTCATTTACCAACTGCTCCACGCTGAGCGTCACGGGTTCGAGACGCATTTCGACGCGCTCGGGTACGCGGCGAAGCTGGGGCTTCGGGTCAACCCGGACAACGCGCGCGTGGGTGGGCTCGAAGAACTCCGCGCGCTCTGCGTCCGCTGGGAGAAGCTCCGCGAAAAACTTCCGTACGGCACCGACGGGCTGGTCGTGAAGGTCGATTCTCTCCGCGAACAGGCACGGCTCGGATTCACGGCGAAGAGCCCGCGGTGGGGGATCGCTTACAAGTTCGGCTCCCACGAGGCCGAGACGTCGCTGAAGCGGATCGAGCTCCAAGTGGGGAGGACCGGCGTGGTGACGCCGGTGGCCATCCTCGAACCGGTCACGCTCCACGGAACCGTCGTCGGGCGCGCCACCCTCCACAATTTCGACGAGCTGGAGCGGAAGGACATCCGCGAGGGTGACCGCGTCGTGATCGAGAAGGGTGGAGAGGTGATCCCGAAGGTCGTTCGGGTCGTCGCGACGACGGGCCGGCGACGCGGGTCGTTCGCCGTGCCGACGCGCTGCCCGGTCTGCGGCGAGCCGCTCGTCCGCGATCCCGAGGAAGCGGCCATCCGCTGCGAGAACCTCTACTGCCCGGCGCAGGTGCGGCGCCGCATCGTCTACTACGCCGGCCGCGGCGCGCTCGACATCGAGGGCGTCGGCGAGAAGACCGTCGACAGCCTCGCCGACGCCGGGCTGATCTCCGATCCCGCCGACCTCTACGATCTGACGGTGGAGCAACTCGTGCTGGTCGAGCGGATGGGGGAGAAGTCGGCGGCGAACCTGGTCGCCGCGATCGCGAGGAGCAAGAAGGCGCCGCTGGAGCGGCTCGTCGTCGCTCTCGGTATCCGCCACGTCGGCGGCAGCGTCGCGCGGCTCCTCGCCGAGGCGTTTCTCTCCCTCGAGGCCATCGCCGAGGCCGGCGACGAGTTCTTGCAGCGAGTCCCCGGCATCGGCCCCGAGATCGCGGCGAGCGTCGCCGCCTTCTTTCGCTCGAAAGAGGGACGTGCCCTCGTCCGGCGTCTCGGCGCGCGCGGCGTCGTCGGAATTCCGCCGGCGCGCCGCGTTCGTTCCTCCGAGGGACCGTTCGCCGGGAAGACGTTCGTGCTCACCGGCTCGATCTCGATGCCGCGCGAGGACGCGGCACGCCTCATCGTAGAGGCGGGCGGGGCGGTGACGTCTTCGGTCAGCAAGAAGACCGACGTCGTCATCGCCGGGGACGACCCCGGTTCGAAGCTCACGAAAGCCGAGTCGCTCGGCATCGCGGTCTGGGACGAGGGGCGCTTCCGCGAGGCGCTTGCGAAGGCGGGCGTCGACGCATGAGCGGGCCGCTCCGGCTCCTCGCGCTCCCGGCGCATCGGGCCGCGCCGCACCGCGGCGCCGCCGTCGATTCGGCCCTTCGTGCGGCCGGAAATGGCCCGCGTTGACAACCCCGCGCGCCTCCCGTAGGTTCGAGCGGTCAACCGTCCGATCTTCCGATCCCCAAACGATCTAGGCCCATGAATTCGCGCGATTTCGATCTCGTGGCGGCGGTCGAGGAGGCGTTCGAGCGCCTCGAGCGAAGCACGCTGGAATTCGAGCACCGGCCGGCGCAGGCCCGCATGGCACGACGCTGGGCCGAGCTGCTTTCAACGTGCGGCGTGCTGGCCGTGGAGGCGCCGACCGGCGTCGGGAAATCGCTCGCCTACCTCGTCCCCGCGCTGCTCCTCCGCGCCGCCGGCTCGGGGCCGATCGTCGTCAGCACCCACACGAAGGCGCTCCAGGAGCAGCTGATCGCGCGCGACGTCCCGCTGGCCTCGCGCGCCCTCGGCCGCCCTGTGCGCGCCGCCACGCTCAAGGGCCGCGCCTCCTATCTCTGCCGACGGCGCGCGCACGCGCGGCTCCGGCAGCGGCGTCTTTTCGCGGCCGCCGGAGGAACGCTCGACGGCGAGGCGCTGGAGCGTCTGGAATCGTGGATCGAGCAGACGCGAAGCGGAGAACTCGAGGAACTCGCGACGCTCGGACTCGGCGTGGGTCTCGGCCCGGCATCGGCGCTGGCCGCCGAGATCGCGTCCGATCCGATCTTCTGCTCCGGCCCCGACTGCGATCCCGCCTCCGGCTGCTTCGCGAAGGCGGCGCGGCGCGAGGCGCGGCGGGCCGACGTGATCATCCTGAACCATGCGCTCCTCCTCTCCGACGCCGGGCTGCGGCAATCGGTCGTCGCGGAGGCGGGCGCCCTGATCCTCGACGAAGCGCACCAGTTCGAGCGCGTGGCGCGCGAGACTTTCGGCGTCACCGTGGGGATGCAGGACGTGGCGCGGCTGGCCGCCCGAACCGACGCGCGAAACGGCGCGCTCCGCCTTCTCTCCCGCTCGCTTCGGCGCGGCCGATCGGCCGGCGTCGCGGAACGGATCGTGGAGGCCGATCAGGCGATTCGTCCTGTGCTCGACCATACGGCGGCACTCACGCGCGATCTGGCGGTACTCCTCCCCGACGGCGTTGCGGCGGCGCGGCTGGGCCCGGACGTCGATCTCGCCGCCGTCAGCCCCGCCGCACTCGATCTCCTGCTGGGAGCGCTGGGGAGCCTGATCCGGGCGCTGGAGCGGGCGCTCCACGAGGCGGAGACGGAGACGGGGGTATTGAAGCCCGGATCCGACGACGCGCTGGCGGAGGGACGCGCGCGCGTGGCCGCCTGGATCGAGACCGAGCAGGCGCTTCGCGCCGTCGTCCGTCTGGAGGAGCGCGATCACGCCTTCTACCTCGATCGCGACGAACGCGGCACGCCGCGCTTCAATCGCCGTCCGCTCCGCGTCGGGGGCGCGCTCCGCGACAGCATCTTCGCGCACGCCGAGCGCGTCCTTCTCACGTCGGCCACGCTCGCGCCCGAGGGTAATTTCGCGCCGGCGGTTCGCGCCCTCGGCCTCGATCCAAGCGAGGTCGAGAGCGAGTGCCTCGAGTCTCCCTTCCCGCTCGATCGGATGGTCCGCTCCGTCGTCCTCGAGGGAAGCGCGCCGAACGACGCGGCCTACGTCGACGGGCTCGCCGCGGCGGTCGCCTCGCTCGCGGCGCTCCGGCGGAGTACGCTCGTTCTCCTCACGTCGTTCCAGATGCTGGAGGGACTCGCGACCCGCCTCCGGGCGCCGCTCGCGGCCCTCGGCGTGCCGCTCCTGGCGCAGGCGCCGGGAGCACCGGCCGCGCCGCTGGCCGACGCCTTTCGCGAACGGCCGGGGAGCGTTCTCCTGGGGACCGCCTCGTTCTGGGAGGGAGTCGATTTCCCGGGCGCGGCGCTCGAGATTCTCGTCATCGCGCGGCTTCCGTTTCCCGTGCCGACCGATCCGGTCGTGGAGGCCCGCTCCGAACGGATCTCCGCCGAGGGAGGCGATCCCTTCAAGGAGCTGATGCTCCCCGAGGCGATCCTTCGCTTCCGCCAGGGCATCGGCCGACTGATCCGGAGCGCGACCGATCGCGGCGCCGTGCTGGTCGCCGATCCGCGGCTTCTCCGGGCGGGGTACGGCGCTCGCTTCGCCGCCTGTCTTCCGTCGCGGCCGGCCGTCGCCCGCACTCCCGCGGAGGCGGCGGCGCTGATCCGCGACTTCATCGAAACGGAGGTTCTTCCGTGTCCAGCGTGATCATGCAGCCGGTTCCCATCGGGGGACGCGCGCTCACCTTCGAAGACGCGCGGGCTCTGGCGGCGGGCGCACCGGCCCGACTCGATGCCGGCGCGCCGGCCCGCATGGCTCCCTCGCGCGCGCTGATCGAGTCTGCCCTCCGGGACGGCGCGGCGGTCTACGGCGTGAACACCGGGTTCGGCGCGCTCAAGTCGGTCCGGATCGGCGATGGAGATTTGGCGGCATTACAGGAAAATCTGCTACGGAGCCACGCGGCGGGCGCGGGGCCGGAGCTGGAACCGGCCGTGGTCCGTCTCATGCTTGCGCTCCGCGCCCATTCCCTCTCGCTCGGCGCGAGCGGCGTGCGGCCCGAACTGGTGGGGCGGCTCCTCGAACTCCGGGAACGCGACATCCTCCCGGTCGTCCCGAGCAAGGGATCGCTCGGCGCAAGCGGCGATCTCATCCCGCTCGCGCATCTCGCGCTGGTCGTGATCGGAGAAGGGGAGGCGCGGCGCGCGGGCCGCATGGCGCCGGCGGCGGAGCATCTGCGCGACGCGGGGCTCGCGCCCCTGGCGCTGGCCGCGAAGGAAGGGCTGGCCCTCATCAACGGCACGCAGGCGGCCACCGCCGTCGGAATGCTCGCGCTGGCGGAGGCCTTCGAGGTGCTCCGGGCCGCGCACGCGGCCTGCGCGCTTTCGGTGGAAGCGATGCGCGGAAGTTCCATGCCGTTCGATCCGCGCGTCCACGCGCTGAGGCCCCACGCGGGGCAGATCGCCTCGGCGGCCGCGATTCTCCGGCTCTTGGAAGGGAGCGGCATCGTCGCGTCGCACGCCGCATGCGACCGCGTGCAGGATCCCTACTCCTTCCGCTGCGCTCCACAAGTATTGGGGGCCTCGCTGGAGGCGGCCTGGTTCGCGCGGGAACGGCTCGTGACGGAAGTGAACAGCGTCACCGACAATCCACTCTGCCTGGCGGAGGGCGGCCCCGGAGCCGCGGGCGCCGAAATCGTCTCGGCCGGGAATTTCCACGGACAGCCAGTGGCGCAGGCGCTCGATTTCCTCGCGATCGGTCTGGCCGAGGTCGGATCCATCGCCGAGCGCCGAACCTACCTGCTCCTGGATTCGGCGAAGAGCGGGCTTCCGCCGTTCCTTGCGAAGAATCCGGGGCTCGAGTCGGGGATGATGATCGTTCAATATCTTCAGGCGGCGCTGGTCGCCGAGAACAAGGCGCTCGCGCATCCGGCCTCGGTCGATTCCATTCCCTCTTCGGCGGGACAGGAGGATCACGTGAGCCTGGCCATGCACGCGGCGATGAAGGCGCTGGCGCTGGTCCGCAACGCCCGCCGCGTCGTGGCGGCGGAGCTCCTCTGCGCCGCGCAGGGGATCGAGTCGCTGCGGCCGCTCCGGTCGAGCGCGCCGCTCGAGTCGCTCCATGCCGGCATTCGCGCGCTGGTCCCTCCGCTCACGGGAGACCGGCGCCTCGATCAGGATCTCGATCGTCTCGACTCGTGGATCGCGAGCGCCTCGGCCGCCGACGCGGCCGGCGTGGCGCCGTTCTAGAAGAAAGGAGCTGTCCGATGACCCGCACCGAATCCGCGCCGACCCCGCTGAGGGGCACGCCTCCCGCCGAGCCGATCCGCGCGCCGCGCGGAGCGCAGCGCTCGTGCAAGGGATGGCACCAGGAGGGCGCGCTCCGGATGCTGATGAACAACCTCGATCCCGAGGTGGCGGAGAAGCCGCAAGACCTGGTCGTCTACGGCGGCACCGGACGCGCGGCGCGGAGCTGGCCCGACTATCACGCCATCGTGGCGTCGCTCCGGGCTCTCGAAAACGACCAGACGCTCCTCGTCCAGTCGGGAAAGCCGGTCGGCGTGGTGAACACGCATCCCGACGCACCGCGCGTCCTCATCGCGAATTCGCTCCTGGTGCCGAAGTGGGCGACGTGGGACGAGTTCCGCGCGCTCGAGGCGAAGGGGCTCACGATGTACGGCCAGATGACGGCCGGCTCCTGGATCTACATCGGGACGCAGGGAATTCTGCAAGGCACGTACGAGACGTTCGCGGAGGCGGCCCGGCAGCACGGCGGCGGAACGCTCCAGGGGAAGTGGGTCCTGACGGCGGGGCTCGGCGGCATGGGCGGCGCGCAGCCGCTGGCGGTCTCGATGAACGAGGGAGTCTGCCTCGCCGTCGAGGTCGATCCGCACCGCGTGGAGCGGCGCCTGGAGACCCGCTACGTCGACAAGAGCACCACCTCGCTCGACGAGGCCCTTCGCTGGGTCGAGGAGGCGACGAAGGAACGCCGCGCCCTCTCCATCGGCCTCGTCGGGAACGCCGCCGACCTCCTCCCGGAGATGGTCCGTCGCGGCGTGCGCCCCGATTTCGTCACCGATCAGACCTCGGCGCACGACGAGCTGAACGGGTATGTCCCCGGCGGCATGTCGTACGCCGACGCGCTCCGGCTCCGCCTCGACGACCCGAAGCGCTACATTGCGCTCGCCATCGAATCGATGGGGCGCCACGTGCAGGCCATGCGCGCGTTTCAGGATGCGGGCGCGGTGACGTTCGACTACGGCAACAACCTCCGCGCGCAGGCCGAGAAGGCGGGGGTGACCGACGCGTTCAAGATTCCGGGCTTCGTCCCCGAATTCATCCGGCCCCTCTTCTGCGAGGGAAAGGGACCGTTCCGCTGGGCGGCGCTCTCGGGGAATCCCAAGGACATCGCGGTCACCGACCGCGCGGTGCTGGAGCTGTTTCCCGACAACGAGCCGCTCCACCGCTGGATCCGGCTCGCCTCGGAACGGGTCGCGTTCCAGGGGCTGCCGGCACGCATCTGCTGGCTCGGCATGGGAGAGCGGGCGCGCTTCGGGGAGGTGCTGAACCGCCTGGTGGAGCGTGGTGAGGTGGATGCGCCGATCGTGATCGGACGCGACCATCTCGACTGCGGCTCGGTCGCCTCGCCCCACCGCGAGACCGAAGCGATGCGCGACGGAAGCGACGCCATCGCCGACTGGCCGATCCTGAACGCGCTGGTGAACGCCGTCTCCGGCGCGTCGTGGGTCTCGGTCCACCAAGGCGGCGGCGTCGGAATCGGGAATTCGATTCACGCGGGGGTCGTCATGGTGGCGGACGGCACGCCGTCGGCGCTCGCCCGCATTCGCCGGGTCCTCACGAACGATCCGGAGATGGGACTCTTCCGTCACGCCGACGCGGGCTATCCCGATGCCGTGGCGAACGC
>JANOOP010000241.1:0-2931 GCA_031421415.1 Candidatus Eiseniibacteriota bacterium | reverse complement strand
GCGAAGGCGAGCACGTCGCGGAGTTCCCCCTCGACCTGCTCGGCGGTGCAGAAGATGTGGGCATCGTCCTGGGTGAAGCCGCGAACGCGCGCCAGCCCGTGGAGCACGCCCGAGCGCTCGTAGCGATAGACCGTCCCGAGTTCCCCCATCCGCACCGGGAGGTCGCGATACGACTGCTTCCGGCGCTTGTAGATGAGGACGTGGAACGGGCAGTTCATCGGCTTCAGGACGTAGTCCTTCTCGTCCACTTTCAGGAAGTACATGTTCTGGGCGTAGTGCTCGGTGTGCCCGGACTGCTTCCAGAGGTCGACCTGCGCGATGTGGGGCGTGTAGACCAGGGTGTAGCCGCGTCTCAGGTGCTCCGCCTTCCAGAAATCCTCCACCGTGCGGCGGATCGCCGCGCCGTGGGGATGCCAGAAGATGAGCCCGCCGCCCGCTTCCTCGTGGACACTGTAGAGATCGAGCGCGGCGCCGAGGCGGCGATGATCGCGGAGCTTCGCCTCCTCGATCCGCTGCAGGTGCTGCTCCAGCGCTTCCTGGGTCGGGAACGCGGTTCCGTAGATCCGCTGGAGCATCGGCCGGTTCGAATCGCCTCGCCAGTACGCCCCCGCCACGGAGGTCAGCTTGAAGTGCCGGAGCATCTTGGTCTTCGGCACGTGCGGGCCGCGGCAGAGGTCGGTGAAGAAGGAGTGGGTGTAGGTGCTGACGGTCGCGTCGGGAAGATCCTCGATGATCTCCACCTTGAACTTCTCGCCGAGCCGCTTGAAGCGATCGATCGCCTCGTCCCGATTCAGCTCGCCGCGGATGAAACGATGGTCTTCCCTCGCGATCTCGAGCATCCGCTTCTCGATCGCCGCGAGGTCCTCCACCGAGATCGGGCGCGACACTTCGAAGTCGTAGTAGAAACCGTCGTCGATGGATGGCCCGATGGCGAACTTCGCCTCGGGGAAGATATTCATGACGGCCGAGGCCATGAGATGCGCGGTCGAATGCCGCAGCACGGCCAGCCCTTCGGGCGAATCGACGGAGATGAATTCGAGCGAGCCCGAATCGCGGATCGGGGTGTGGAAGTCGACGACGCGGCCATTCAGCCTGGCGGCGACGCCTTCCTTGAATCCTTGCGGGTAGGAGCGCTTGAAAACCTCACCGAGGGTGGCGCCCTCTTCGGCCTCGAGGCGCTGCCCGGCGATCTCCAGGGTCAGCATGGCGGGGATCCTTCGCGTGTCGGGAAGTGGTGGGCGGTAGAGGACTTGAACCTCTGACCCCCTGCATGTCAAGCAGGTACTCTAACCAACTGAGCTAACCGCCCATCTGAATGCTCGTTGAAAACGAACAGACGACGATAGTAGCGGATCGCGCCCGAGTGTCAAGGCGCTGCGGCAGCCGTGTGGTTGGCAGGCGGCTCCGGCACCACTTCATAGACCAGCGCCCCCGGGCTTTCGTGGACGCGCTGAAATCCCGGGATGCGAGCGTCCCCCTCGGCGAAGGGGCGGATCCCACGCCGGAACGCCATCTCCGCTCCCGAGACCAGGACGTACCGGGCCCGGTCCCGCCTCGCGATCGCGTGGAGCGAGTCGGGCGTCTGGAAGTCGGGCATGGGGACCATCCGAAGACCCGCGAGGAACGCGGCATGCGGCTTCCGCGCCAGGAGCCCATCCCCTTCCGCGCGCGGCGCCGCGCGAAGGAACTGGATGGCGGGCCGAAGTTCGTGCGGCCCGGCCGTCACGGACTCGCCCCACGCGGGATCGGATGCCTTGCCGTAGGTCCCGGCGGCGAGAGCGATCAGCAAACAGAGGAACGCGAACGTCCGAACCGGAAAGATCCGCTCCACCGAGGCGAGCGGCCTGCCCAGGAGCGGAGAGACGATCGGCCACGCGGCCAGCGCCGCGTAGAAGGGTAGGATCGGAAGCGAGAAGCGCGCGCCGTAGAAGACCGGGACGAGGGTCAGGAAACAGAGCGCCCCGAAGGCGAAGTAGCCGACCACGCGGCGCTGCGGCCGGTCGCGCCACATGATCATTGCGCCCGCCACGGCGAGGAAGCCGATCGCCACCGGCAGGAGTTGGGTCAGATCGCGGCGGAGGTGGTCCCCGAAGTTCGCCAGCATCGCCCCGGCGAAGCGGCGAGGATCGACCAGGACCACGTCGGCGAGCGAGTGGATCGGCCGCACCCCGTACATGAACTTCTCCCAGTTCCCCTCCCCGTAGACGGCGTAGCCGACGTTTACGTAGTTGGAATTCGCGAGGGGGCTCCCGGCGTGGATGGCGTTCGCGATCATCCACGGCAGCGCGCCCACGACGAACGCGCCCGCCCAGAGCGCCGCGCGGCGCAGGCGCTCGCCCAGGGGACCGGCGGGGACGCCGAACGCGAGGAGAAGCAGAAGCGCGCCCGGCAGCAGGAAGAGGCCGTTATAGCGGGTGGAGAACGCGAAGCCGCCGATCAGCCCGCTCGCCGCCATGGCCCGAAGGCCGGGGCTCTTGCTCCGGAGGAGAAGTCCCACCGACGCCAGCGAGACCGCGAGGAAGAACATGTCGGTCCCGACCTCGTAGGTGTTCTGCACGAAGACGAGATTCGCGAGGACGATGGCAAGGCTGGCCAGGGCGTGAACCGGGCCGAAAAGGCTCCGATGAATCCGGTAGAGGATCCAGGCGGCGCCGACGGCCGAGAGGAGCGCCACGATCTGACCCGCCCGAAAGATGTCGAAGCCGAGGAACGAGACGGCCGCCACCACCAGCGGATAGCCCCAACCCTTCGAATCGTAGTTCTCGATCGAGATCACGCCGCGGAGGAGGTCGCGCGCCGCGGGACCGTACTTCCAGTAGAAGTCGGTCTCGACGCCATAGTTGCCGATCGTGTGCCGCGTGAACGCCGTGACCGCCCAGTAGAGCCCGTAGAGCGCGATCAGCCCGTACGCGACGTGGCGCGTCCACCGGC
>JANOOP010000240.1:0-2277 GCA_031421415.1 Candidatus Eiseniibacteriota bacterium | reverse complement strand
CGTGCGGTGGCGCGCGCAGGACCGTGCCGTCGCGACGGAACGCCCCGTCTTTCATCAGTGTATGAACGCAAACGTGCATCTGCGGGTCGTGGTCGTCGTTCGGATCCCCGAGGACCAGCTGAAGGCGTATTACCCCAAGGTTCGCGGGGGGTTGAAGGCCCTTTGGAGCCCAAGGCGTGTCCAGTAGATTCCGCCGCATGTCCATGGATCTCGGCCGCATTCGTGGAGAATACTGCTCTGTGGTAGGCGATAATCGGAGCCGCCACCTACCATGGCGAATGGTGCGGTGCAATCAACTTGACACTGGAGGCGTACCGCACTACCCTGCCCGCCATGACCGACTCCAACGCTCACAAGCGTCGGCAGCTTCGGGAGGCCGGCCTGCTGCATCCGGACCCCCAGCGCGTCCGCGATCCGCTGTTCCAGCAGGCCCCGGAGTTCTTCGACGCCGGGGACCACCTGCAGGTCCGCTACGAGATGCTGCGCGCTCATCTGGTCGAGCGCGACGCCATCCGCGCGATCTGCCAGCGCTACGGAGTCAGCCGCCAGACCTTCTACACCCTGCAGGCGAAGTTCCTGGGCGAAGGGACCGCGGGACTGCTGCCGAAGCGGCCCGGTCCCAAGGGGCCGCGCAAGCTGACCGCGCAGGTCTTGGCCTTCGTGAGCCAGCGCCTGGGCCGCGTGCAGGCACCGTCCACGACCGGGCTGCGCGAGCAGATTCAGCGCCGCTTTGGTGCCGCCTTGCACCGGCGCACGCTCGAGAAGCTGGTGAAGGATCTGCGCGCAAAAAAAAACTTCGGCGCCTGACCTCCCACGCCGCACCAGCGCACGGTGTCGCCGCCGATCACGCTCGGGAGCACTACGAACGGCTGCGCGCCCAGTACCTGCAGGGAACCGGCGATACGACCGGCGCGGCGGGGGAGCGCTTTGCGCGCGGGGGGTTGGCGGGCCTCTTCGACCCCGACCCGTCCCGGGGCTATGTGGCGCAAGTCCACCCCGCGCGGGCGCGCGGGTGGGGCGGTGTCGAGCCGCGCGAGGGTGCGTTGCGGGAGGTGGTGCGCTTGCTCCTGGGCTCGGGGGTCGCGGGGGTCGCGTGAGGAGTACGAACGGTGACGAAGAGTACGAAAGGAGGAGATGGTCGTGAACGTCGCGCTCTATGCCCGGGTCTCGGATCCCAAGGAGAAGCGAGGCACCATCGAGTCGCAGATCGAAGCGCTGCAAGCCTACGCCCAGGCCCACGGTCACCAGGTGGTTGCGTCGTACGTCTGTCGCGATCGCCACACCGGCACCGATCTGGCGCGCCCGGAGCTCGACCGACTGCGCGACGGGGCACACGCCAGCGCGTTCGAGGCAGTGCTGGTGCACGACCCCGACCGCTTGTCCCGCAAGTATGCCTACCAGATCTTGATCCTGGAGGAGTTCGAGCGGCGGGGCATCCCGATCATCTTTCTCGAGCAGCCGCCGGCCGACGATCCCAAGGCGGTGCTGCTGGTGCAGATCCAGGGAGCGGTGGCGGAGTACGAACGGACCAAGATCGTCGAACGCTATCGGCGCGGCAAACTCTATCGTGCGCGGCAGGGCGAGGTGTTCTGGAACTCGATTCCCTATGGCTACCGTCGCATTCCCCGCCGCGACGGCACCCCGGGGCACGTGGTGATCGATGACGCGCACGCCGACGTGGTTCGCCACCTCTTCGCGTGGCACGCCGAGGCGGGGATGTCGATCCGGCAGATCGCGCGGCGCCTGACGCGGGAGGGCTACCCCACGCCCCGCGGGCGAGCGCACTGGGGCGAAACCACCGTGCACCGCATCCTGCGCCGCGAAGCCTACCTCGGGGTGCTCTACTACAACACCTCGGAGTGGGCATCGGTCGCGGCCCCCGAGGGCGGAGCCCCGCGCCGCAAGCGATCACCCCGGCCGCTCACCGAGCGGATCGCGATCTCGATCCCGGCGTTGATCGACCGCGAGGTCTTCGAGCGCTCGCAAGCCCGACACGTTGGCAATCAACAGTTCAGTCCGCGCAATCTGCACCAGGAGCACTGGTTGCTGCGGCGCTTGGTGCGCTGCGGCCGCTGCGGTCTCAAGTGTCACTGCGTGGCCGACCAGTCCCGCCCGCAGCGGCCGCCGGTCTACGACTACCGCTGCGGACCGCCGCGCCTGCCCGGGCGCACGCCCTGCCGTCCGAACCATGTGCGGGCGCACCCGCTCGATGCGTGGGTCTGGGAGCAGGTCCGCCAACACCTCCTTGAGCCCGAACTCCTGGTGCGCGCACAGACC
>JANOOP010000239.1:0-26046 GCA_031421415.1 Candidatus Eiseniibacteriota bacterium | reverse complement strand
CGTAGAGCGGCTCGGCGGCGGCCGGAGGCGCGGCCGGCTCGAAGCCAGGGCGCCGCCCGCTCGAGGTGTCGGCGCAGAGCGTGAACTGGGAGACGACGAGGATCGAGCCGCCCGTGTCGCGGACGGAGCGGTTCATCCTTCCCGCGTCGTCCTCGAAGATCCGGTAGGCCGCTACCCGTTCGGCCAGACGGTCGGCCGCGCTCCCCTCGTCCCCCGCGGCGACGCCGAGGAGCACCAAGAGGCCTGCGCCGATCGCGCCGATCTCCGCGCCGTCCACGCGCACGGACGCGCGGCTCACGCGCTGGAGGAGCGCTCTCACGAGAGCGGTCCCGCCGAACCGCGCCGGCGGGTCCCGAACACCTGCTCGCGATCGACCGCCTCGACGCCGGTAACCTTTTCCACCGCCTGCATCACGCGGCGGAGATGCTCGAGGTCGCGGACCTCGACGACGAAGGCGCCGCGCGCGTTCTTGTCGCTCGCCTTGATGCCGGCGGTCCGAATATTCGTGTTCGTCGCGGCGATGGCCTTCGCGATGTCGGCCAGGAAGCTGGTGCGGTCGACGCCATAGATGGAGAGCTTCACGGCGAACGACTCCTCGGCGGCGCTGCTCCATTCCACCGCCACGCGGCGCTCCGGCATGACGCGGCCGTCGAATGTGTTCGGACAATCGGTCCGGTGGACGGTCACGCCACGTCCGCGCGTCACGATGCCGACCACCGCGTCGCCGGGGACCGGCTGGCAGCAGCGCGCGTAGGTGAGCATGAGATTGTCCACCCCTTGCAGGCGAACTCCCTTCGATGCGCGGCCCGTGATGGCGCGAAAGGTCTCGAGCGAAGCCTCCTTCAGCTTCTGCACCGGTCCGCCGCCGTCGGGGAACCACTTGTGGAGCAGCTGGGCGATGAACAGGTCGCCCGAGCCGATCGCCGCGTGGAGCGAGGCGACATCGACATGGCCGAGCGACGTCGCCAGCGCCTCCAGGGAAACCGCCGCGGGAGGCGTCAGGCGGCGGCGGCGCAGCTCTCGATCGAGCATCTCCTTGCCGAGCACGACGCTGTCGCTGTGCGCGGCGACCTTCAGCCAGTGGCGGATCTTGTTCCGCGCGCTGACCGTCTGGACGATTTTGAGCCAGTCGCGCGTCGGCTTCCCCATCGGCGACGTGATGATGGTGACGTGGTCGCCGTTTCGAAGCGCGGTGCGGAGCGGGATGATCCGCCCGTCCACCTTGGCGCCGACGCAGCGATGGCCGACCTCCGTGTGGACGTGGTAGGCGAAATCGAGCGGGGTGGCGCCGCGCGGCAAGCGCTTCAGGTCGCCGCGCGGGGTGAAGACGAAGACCTCGTCCTGGTAGAGCGAGGTCTTCAGATAGTCCATGAACTCCTCGGGATTGCTGGCCGAGCCCTGGAAATCGACCGTCGTCAGGAGCGGCGCCAGCTTCTCCTGAAGTTCGGCGTCGGTCTCGCGACCCCCCTCCTTGTACCGGTAGTGCGCCGCCACGCCGAGTTCCGAGATCTGGTGCATCTCGCGCGTCCGAATCTGGAATTCCACCATGACCCCGCTGGGCGCCACGACGGTCGTGTGGAGCGATTGGTACATGTTGCTCTTGGGGGTCGCGATGTAGTCCTTGAAGCGGTCGTGGACGGGCGTGAAGAGGTCGTGGACGATGCCGAGGACGCGATAGCAGTCGGCCTTGTCGGCCGTGATCACGCGGACGCCGAGCAGGTCGAAGATCTCCTCGAAGCGGCGCCCCTGCGCGACCATCTTCCGGTGGATCGACTCGAGGTGCTTCGGCCGCCCCGTCACCTCCGCGACGATCTCCATCTCCGCCAGCCGTCCCCGCACCGGCGCCATCACCGCCGCGATGACCGCCTCCCGCTCCTCGCGCTTCAGGGAGATCTTCTGGCGGAGTTCGTCGAACGCGTTCGGATCGAGCGCCTGGAAACTCAGATCTTCCAGCTCCCACTTCACGGTTCCGATTCCGAGCCGATGCGCCAGGGGCGCGTAGATCTCGCGCGTCTCCCGCGCGACCTTTTTGGCGCGCGCCTCACCCAGCCCGTGGAGCGTTCGCATGTTGTGGAGCCGGTCGGCCAGCTTGATCAGGATGACGCGAAGGTCTCGCGCCATCGAAAAGAGCATCTTCCGGAAATTCTCCGCCTGCTCGCGCTCGGGACGCTCCAGGTGGAGCCCGGTGATCTTGGTCACGCCGTCCACCAGCCCGGCCACCTCGAGCCCGAAGGCCTGGCGAACCTGCTCCAGCTTCTGCTCGGTGTCCTCCACGACATCGTGGAGGAGCGCTGCTTGTACTAGTGTCGTGGCCGCGCCGGCGCCGAGGAGTTCGACCAGGATGGTCGCGACGGCGACCGAATGGGTGATGTAGGGCTCGCCGCTCATCCGCTTCTGCGCGGCGTGCGCGCCGACGGCGAATTCGTAGGCGCGGCGGATTCCCGCCTCGTCGAAGGCGCGGGACGTACGGCGGAGGGCGTCGAGGAGCGGGGCTAGATGCGCCTCGGAACGGGGGTCAGGCGCCGGATCCATCGGGGCGCACCTGAATGTCCCGCAGCTTGAGCTGCAGGCGCGAGCGGTTTTGCCAGACGTTGATCGTGGGGACGAACGCCACCGAGAGGCGGCCCGATTCAGACCGGAGCGACCCGGCGAGGTATCCGAGACCGAACCCGATGCAGTCGAGCTCCCGTCCGTTCTGGCGGATGCTCATCTTCAGGTGATTCTTGCTCACCACCATCGGCGGCGCTCCGAACACAACGTTCTCCGCCACGAAGAGCGGCTCTGCGTTGCCGGTGCCGAACGGCGAGAGCCGCTCCAGCGCGCGGACCAGATCCTCATTGCACTCCTCCAGCGGAAGCATGCCGTCGATGGAGAGCGTCGGCACGTAATCCTCCGGGCGCATCCGCTCCGCCACCACGCGGCAAAATTGTTCCCGGAACGCCTCGAGGTTCTCCGCGCGGATGGTCAGGCCGGCCGCGTAGGAGTGGCCGCCGAAGCCGACGAGATGCGCGCGGCATACTTGAAGCGCCTGGCAGACGTCGAATCCCTTGATGCTCCGCCCCGATCCCTTCCCCTCGTCCTCGTCCGCCGAGATGAGAATCGTCGGTCGATGGAAGCGCTCCATGAGGCGCGACGCCACGATGCCGAGAACACCGGGGTGCCAGCGGTCGGACCAGAGGACGATGGCGGGCGGAAGCTCGGAGCCGACGCGCCGCAGCATCTCGAGCGCGTCCTCCAGGGTCGATTCGTCGAGCTTCTTTCGGTTCGTGTTGTCCTCCTCCAGACTCTCCGCGATGGAGAGGGCCTCGCCGCGGTCCGTGGAGAGGAGGAGACGCACGCCGCTCTCGGCGTTGCCCAGCCGGCCGGCCGCGTTGATGCGGGGCGCCAGGATGTAGGCCACGTGCCCGCTCTCGATGCGGCGGGCCGTGAGGCCGGCGACTTCCTTGAGCGCCGTGAGGCCGGGGCGGTGGGAATCGTGCAACTGGTCGAGGCCGAGCTTCGCGAAGATCCGGTTCTCCCCCACCAGCGGCACCACGTCGGCGATCGTCCCGAGCGCCACGAGATCGAGGTTTCGCTCGATGAAGCCCTCCGGAAAGGCGTCCGGGCGGGAGGCCTTGAGCCCTTGCACCAGCTTGAGCACGACGCCGACACCCGCGAGGTCCTTGAAGGCGTACGGGCAGTCGCGCCGCTTCGGATTCAGGATCGCCACCGCCTTCGGGAGTTCCTCGCCGAGGGGCTCGTGGTGGTCGGTGACTATGACTTCCATGCCGTGCTCGATCGCCAGCCGCACTTCCGCCACGGCGGTGATGCCGCAATCGGCCGTGATGATCAGCTTCGTCCGGCGCTTTCGCGCCACATCGACCCCTCGGACGCTCAGGCCGTAGCCGTCCCGAATGCGGTCGGGGATGAAGTAGGTCACCTTGGCGCCGATCGCCTCGAGCGAAGAGGAGAGGAGGGAGGTCGAGGTGATTCCGTCGACGTCGTAGTCGCCGAAGACGAGGATCTGCTCCTCGGCCTCGATCGCCTTCCAGATGCGGGCGACGGCCAGATCCATGTCGCGCATCGTGAAGGGGTCGAGCAGGCGATCCATCGAAGGTTCGAGGAATCGCTTGACCTCTTTGGCGTCCCGAAATCCTCGATTCGCCAGGAGGCGCGCGAAGGTCGGCGTGACGCCCAGCTCGGAGGCGAGCGCCTCGGCCACGCCCGGCTCGGCTTCGCTCCGGACAATCCAGGTCTTCGGGGTTACGGGACGCACGCTACCTCGGGGGCTCGGGTGGGCCGACCGTGACTCGGCCGCTTCCGATCAGGCTAACACCTTGAAAATCCGCGGTCAACGCGCCGGTCGGGGCCTGTCGGTCAGGGCCGGTCGGGGCCCGTGCCGGTCGGCACCGGGCCCTGGCCCGCCCAGCGTCCTCCACTCCCTCCGGCAGGGCTTCCCCTACAGCAGATATCCACCGGAGACGGCGAGCGCCGATCCGGTGATGTAGCCCGATTCCTCCGCCAGGAGGAAGAGCGCGGCGCGCGACACTTCGTGGGGGGTGCCGAGCCGGCGCGCGGGGATCCGGGCCCCGGCGTCGCGCCAGGCGCGCGGCAGGTCCGGCGTGCGGATGACGCCGGGCAGGATCACGTTCACCGTGATCCCATTCTCGGCCTCCTCCACCGCGACGCTCCGGGCCAGGGTCAGGAGCGCGGTCTTGAGCGCGCGATACGCATGCGCCCGCGGCGCGGCGCGCGGCGTGTCGCTCCCCGCCACACCGAAGAGGAGCACGCGTCCGTACCTCCGGCGCCTCATGCCGGGAAGCGCCTCCTGGAGCGCGACGAGCGCGCTCGTCACGTTCGAGTCGACGAGCTCCCGCCAGATCCGCTCCGAGAGGCGAGCGAGCGGCCCCTCCCAGTAGTCCCCGGCGGCTACGACGAGAATGTCGGGGCCCCCGGCTCGGAGGAGGATCGCGCGGACGCTCGCCCGCTTTCGCGCGTCGCCCCGCGCCGTCTCGATCGCGAGGCCGCGCGCCGCGGCCACGCCGCGCGTCTCTCGGAGCGCCGCCTCCGTCCGTCCCGCCACGAGCACCGTCGCGCCGGCGCACGCGAGATCGAGAGCCACCGCGCGGCCGAGGCCGCGGGAGCCGCCGATCACGAGCGCGCGGCGTCCCGTGAAGCCGGTCGCGCCGGGCGTGGTCATCTTTCGAGTCGCCATCGTGTGTGGTACTATAGATCGCTCGCGGCCATTCCATCAATGCTCGGAGACGCGATGAACGATCAGCGCTGGGAACAGGTGCTGCGACGCCTCGACAAACAGTTCGGAAACCTCGAATTCGACGAAATCGAGGACGAGGAAACGCAGGCCACCGTGGAATCGGTCGTCTGGCAGGGCCCCACGGACCGGATGAAACTGACCCGCACCACGCGCCCCGTCATCCTCGACTCCAAGCGCCATTTCTCCAATCGCGCCGGGGCCGGCTCGCACGTCGAATACGTCTTCTCCAAGACGGAGATCACCCAGAAGATGCGGCTCTACACGTGGAACGAGCTGCAAAGTGACTGGGACGAAGTCGACGCCGCGATGTTCGAGGACCCGAAGCGCTAGACGCCCACCGGGGGGGCCCATGGATCGTCACGTCGGACTCGATCTCGTCCGCATCACCGAAGCCGCCGCACTCTCCTGCGCCCGCTGGATGGGACGCGGCGACGCGAATAGCGCCGATCAGGCCGCTGTCACCGCCATGCGGCAGGCCTTCGACGCCGTGGACATCCGCGGCACCGTCGTCATCGGCGAAGGCGAGCGCGACGAGGCCCCGATGCTCTACATCGGCGAGCGCGTCGGCACGGGCTACGGTCCCGAAGTCGACATCGCCCTCGATCCCCTCGAGTGCACGAACTCCGTCGCCAACGGCCGGGCGAACGCCATGGCGGTGATCGCCCTGGCGCAACGCGGTCACTTCCTCCATGCCCCCGACACCTACATGGAGAAGATCGCCGTGGGTGCCGCCGCTGCCGGCTCGATCGATCTCACACGGTCGATCGAGGAGAATCTCGAGGCGGTCGCCGCCGCGAAGAAGTACCGGCTCCAGGACCTCACCGTGGTCATTCTCGACCGTCCCCGGCACGAGGAACTCGTGCAGAAGGTGCGGCGCATCGGCGCGCGCATCTACCTGATTCCCGACGGCGACGTCTCGGCGGCCATCGCCACCGCGGTCGACGCGACCGGCGTGGACGTCCTCGTCGGGACCGGCGGCGCGCCCGAGGGGGTTTTGGCCGCGGCGGCGCTTCGCTGCCTCGGCGGCTCCATCCAGGGGCGCCTGGCGTTCCGGAACGACGAGGAGAGGGTACGGGCGAAGAAGATGGGGATCGAGGATCTCGACCGCGTCTACCGCGAGACCGATCTGGCCCGGGGCGACTCGATCGTCTTCGCCGCGAGCGGCGTGACGAACGGCGACATGCTGGAGGGGGTCCGCTTCACGGCCCAGGGCGCCGAGACGCACTCAATGGTCATGCGCGTGAAGACCGGAACCGTGCGGACGATCCGGACCCGCTATGGGCGAAACGCCGACGGCGTCTTCTCCACGTTGGGCACGGGCGGTGTCGGCGCCAACTCCTAGCGATTCCCTCGATCTCCTCGCCGTCGGCGCCCACCCGGACGACGTGGAGATCTCCTGCGGAGGAACGCTCGCGCTCGCCGCGTCGCAGGGACTCTCCGTCGGCATCCTCGACCTGACCCGGGGCGAACTCGCGACGAACGGCACTCCCGAGGAACGCGCCCGCGAGGGGAATGACGCCGCCCGCTTCCTGGGAGCGCGGGGACGCTGGAACGCCGGGCTCCCGGATGGCGGCCTGGACGCGGGCGATCCGCGACAGGCGATCGAAGCGGTCGCGTGGATCCGCCGCCTTCGTCCGGCGGTCCTCCTGACCCACTTCCCCCAGGATCGCCATCCCGACCACGTCGCCGCCTCCGCCCTTCTCGAACGGGCCTGGTACCTCGCCGGGCTTAGGCGCTACGCGCCGGAGACGGCTCCATTCCGCCCGGCGATGCGCTACCACTTCGCGTCGCGCGTCGGATTCGTCCCCTCCTTCGTCGTCGACGTGACCGGGGTCTGGGACGCCAAACGCCGCGCCATCCTCGCCCACGCGACGCAGGTCACGCGCGACGCGACCGACGCCAGACCCACGCCGCTCAACGCCGACGATTTTCTAGAACGGATCGAATCGCGCGCTCGCCACTACGGGGGGATGATCGGGGCCAGGTACGGGGAACCGTTTCACAGCAGCGAACCGCTCGGCATCCGGTCGCTCGCCGGACTCCTCTCCACGCCTCGTGTCGCACCGGGCTCGTTCACCGGCTGACCGCGGATCTACTTCCTGCCGAGCGCCCTCTCGGCGGCCATCACCACGTCCGGCGCCTTGATCCCGAACGCCGCCATCAACTCCTCCGGCTTCCCCGAGCGCCCGAAGCGATCGTGAACCGCGACGAACTCCATCGGGACCGGATGCTTCGCCACCACAACTTCCGCCACCGCGCCGCCGAGACCGCCGTGCACCTGGTGCTCCTCGGCCGTCACGATGGCGCCGCAGTCGCGCGCCGCGCGGACGATCGCCTCCTCGTCGAGCGGCTTCAGCGTGTGGAGGTTCAGGACGCGTGCCTGGATCCCGCGCGCCGCGAGCTGCTCTGCCGCCACGAGCGCCTCGTAGACCATGACGCCGCAGGCGACGATCGCGAGATCGTTCCCCTCTCGCATGAGGTTCGCCTTCCCGATGACGAAGGGAGAGTCGGGCGTGGTGACGACGGGCACCGACTCGCGCCCGAAGCGGAGATAGTAGGGGTGGCGGTCGCCGGCCATGGCGATCGTCGCTTTCCGGGTTTCCCAGTAGTCGCACGGGACGACCATGCGCATGTTGGGAATCGAGCGGATAATCGCGATCTCCTCCATCGCCTGATGCGTCGCGCCGTCGGGACCGACGCTGATGCCGCCGTGCGCGCCGCCGATCTTCACCGGTAAGTCGCTGTAGGCCACCGTGACACGGATCTGGTCCGCCGCGCGGCACGACGCGAAGGCCCCATAGGTCGCGAGGAACGGGATCTTCCCCACCGCCGCGAGGCCGGCCGCGACGCACATCATGTTCTGCTCGGCGATCCCGACCTGGATGAACCGCTCCGGGAATCGCTCGGCGAAGTAGTTGACGTTCGTCGAACCCGTCAGATCGCCGACCAGCACGACGACGTTCGGATTCTTCTCGCCCAGTTCGACGAGCCCGTGGCCGAAGCCCTCGCGGGTCTTCTTCATTTCGGGCTTCGTCAAGGAAGGAGCCGTGCCGGAGGCCGCGGGGGTCGCGCTCGCCGTCTTCGCGGTGGATGTCTCGCTCATGAGGCTCCGTTCGCGGAAGGGGCCACGGCCGCGGTCGCATGCGCGCGGAGACGATTCGTCCACGCGTCGAGGCTCGAACCGAGCTCGCGCAACGCCTGATCCGCTTGCTCCTTGGTGGGCGGCACGCCGTGCCACCGGTAGTCGTCTTCCATGTACGAGACACCCTTCCCCATCACCGTGTGCGCCAGGATGACGCTCGGGCGCCCCTTGGCCGCTCGCGCCTGCGCAAACGCGTCGAGGAGACTCGGGATGTCGTGGCCGTCCACCTCGATGACGTTCCAGCGGAACGCGCGCCACTTGTCGGCGAGCGGGGCGATCCCCATCACGTCCTCCACGTCGCCGTCGATCTGCTTTCGGTTGTAGTCGATCACCGCGCAGAGGTTGTCGAGTTTGTAGTGGGCCGCGAACATGGCGGCCTCCCAGATTTGCCCTTCCTGCTGCTCCCCGTCGCCCATGACGCAGTAGACACGTCGCGGCGATCCGTCCATCCGGGACCCGAGGGCCATGCCGCAGGAGACCGAGAGCCCCTGCCCGAGCGATCCCGACGACACGTCGATGCCGGGAGTGTCGTGCTTGCTGGGATGGCCCTGCAGGTGCCCCTGGTAGCTCCGGAAGTGGAGGAGATCGGCGAGCGGGTAATAGCCCCGTTCGGCCATCAGCGAGTAGATGACCGGCGTGACATGCCCGATGGAGAAGTGCCAGAGATCGCGTTCGTTCGCGCTCGGGCGGTCCGGCGTCAACTCCATCTCGTGGAAGAAGAGGACGGTCCCGAAATCGGCGCACGAGAGCGGCCCCCCGCTGTGCCCGCTCTGGGAATGCGCAAGGAGCGTGACGATGTCGCGCCGGACGAGGAGGGCACGTTCTCGAAGTTGGTCGACGGTGAGTTCCAGCCGCGGCATGCGGTCCGATCCCCCTAGGAAGCGATTCCTCGCGGTCGTGGCCGCGAACCAAGGTGACGAACTTCTACGCTATCGAACCGGACGCGGCCCGGCAAGCGGTTTTCCCCGTCGCGCCGGCGCGGAACGCCCGCCGCTCCGCGCCGCTACGCGTTCACGTAACGCGGATCGTCGGGATCGGGGATCGCCCCCGCGCGGATGGCCTTGGCGATCTCCTCGATGCCGTCGCGCACACGGCGGGAGGCGCGGAATCCCCAGAGGCGTTCGATCCGGTCGAAGGAGACACGGTAGGTTCGTGGATCGGTCGCCTCCTCCGCCATCCGGACGCGGACGCCGGGGATGACGCGCTCGTATTCTTCCTTGAGATCGCGAAGCTGGTAGTTCTCGAGATTGTCGCCCACGTTGAGGATCGGCTCACCATCCAGCGGAAGCGGCTCGCTCAGGGCCAGCTCGAGCGCGTGCGCGATGTCGGTCACGTGGACGAAGGGTCGCCACTGCGATCCCCCGAAGATCGTGATCTCTCCGTGTCGCACCGCGCGGAGCGTGAGGAGGTTCACGACGAGGTCGAAGCGCATCCGCGGTGAGAGGCCGTAGACCGTGCCGAAGCGAAGGATGACCGGCTCGAACGTCTCCATCGCCACGAGTTCCAGGATGCCGATCTCCGCGTTCCGTCGCGTCTCGGCGTAGAGCGAGAGCGGACGGACGGGCGAGGTCTCCAGGAGGAGCTCGTTCCTTCCCTCGCCGTAGACGCTGCAGGTGGAGGCGAAGACGAAGCGGCGGACGCCGAGCGCGGCCGCGCGGCGGGCGAAGGCCACCGTGGCCGTCCAGTTCGTCTGCACCGCAACTTCCTCGTCCAGGGCGCACGCCTTGTCGCCCACGATCGCGGCGAGATAGATCACCGTGTCGGACCCCTCCATCGCCTCGTCGTGTGTGCGCGGATCGCGGAGGTCGCGCGTCTGGATCTCCAGCCTCTCCTCCCTCTCCAGCCCCGAGAGCCCGTGGGCGCCGTGGAGCATCCGGTCGACGACCCGGACCCGCTCGCCCGCGGCCAGGAGGCGGCGGACAAGAATCGATCCGATGTAGCCCCCGCCGCCCGTCACCACGATCGGAGCGCGCCTCACCGTCGCCTCAGCAGATAGAGGTGATGGTCGGCGGAGGACCGCGCCAGCCCGCCGAGCGGGCGGAGCGCCTGATCCCAGCGGGCCGCCGCGGCGAAGAACGCCCCCACGGCGCCGGACGCTCGCGCCTCGCCGGGCAGGAGCCGCGCCGCGTGGCGCTGCAGCGAGTAGAGGACGTTCGAGCCGAGCGACTCGGGCTCGAACCAACGCGATGCCTCTCGCAAGAGCGCGCGCTCGTCGACCACGGCGCAGAAGTAGCCGTTCTCCCGCTGCGCGCCGACACGATAGGGATTGTCCTCGGGGTCCCCCAGGAATCGGCTCTCGGCGTTGTTGAGGACGAGCGCCAGCCGCCCGCCGGCGCGGAGCACGCGCGAAGTCTCGTTCAACGCACGGGCGCGCGTCTCGGCGGGAAGGTGCTCCAGGAGTCCGAGGCAGACGACGAGGTCGAACGATCCGTCTCGGTACGGCAGGAGGTCGGCGCGATGACGGAGCCGGTCGTAGGCGGCGTCGGCGATGCCCGCGCCGCGGAGCCTTCGCCGCAGGCGCTCCAGCATGCCAGGAGCCAGATCGGCGCAGGCGAGGCGGCCGACGCGGGGCGCGAGGCGCTCGGCGACGCGGCCGACCCCAGCCCCCAGGTCGAGGGCGCGTGTCACCGGCGTCACGGCAAGCGCTTCGAGGAGGAGCCCGGTTTCCCACGCGTCGTACGCGCGATTGACCGAGGGAGGCTCGCCCAGGCTCAGGACGGCAGCCAGTTCGTCCCCCCGCTCGTGACGGACGCCGCTCCAGTACTCCGCGGCGCGGCGGGCGTCGTAGCTCATCGGGATCGCTCCGCGGCGCCCGTTCGCTGGACGCGGCGGGGCGGCTTCGCTAGGATGGTCGTCGTTCGAGCCGCCGCGCCACGCGCGCGGCTGTCGACCGCAATCCCGACATCGGAGGAACGATCATGGTGGAGAGTGCTCAGATGGTCAGCAATCCGGCTGTGGAGTGCATGCGCTGCGGAAAACTTTTCGGTCCGATTCAGATCTTCCATCTCAAGGAGGATCCCCGGCGTCCCTATCTTCGCTGCCAGCACTGTGGCGCGAAGAACGAAATCCGCGCCGAGGACCGCTTTTCCATTCGTCTGATCGGCGTCATTCCGGAGCCGCAGCCCTCGCGCCCCGGAGCGTAAGCGTCGCGCGTTCACCGGCGCGAATCGCGCCGGCGCTTCCCGCCATCCATCCACGTCCGCCGTGATTCTCTGAAAAAATCGGGTCCCCTCCCCTCGCGGGAAGGGGACCCACGGTGTGCCCGGGGCGAGATTTGAACTCGCACGGGGTTACCCATACGCCCCTCAAACGTACGTGTCTACCAGATTCCACCACCCGGGCATTGCATCACAGCTTCCCTGCTTATGCGGCGATTCGGTTACTTCCCGCCCGAGGGGGGCAGAGTCGCCGGAGTGACGCTCGTCGGAGCGCCCGTCGGAGCGCCCGTCGCGGGAGCGCTCGGCGCGGGCGCGGAGCCCGCGGGCGTCTGGCCGGCGGGCTGACCCGAGGCCGGAGCGCCCGGCTGCTGGCCGGCCGTCCCGGGGCGCTGCGTGGCGCGGCGGCGAGCCTCTTCCTGGATCAGGCTCGTGCTGGAGGTCGCGTTATGCGACGCGGAGAGTCCTAGCGTGAGCGAGGTAAGAAAGAAGACGATGGCGAGGAACGTCGAGGCGCGGCTCAGGAACGACGCGGCACCGCGGCCACCGAAGAGCGTCTGGCTGGAACCGCCTCCGAACGCGCCGGCAAGCCCGCCCCCCTTCCCCGACTGGAGAAGGATCGAAATCATGAGCGCGGCGCACGCGACCAGGTGAATCACGGTGAAGATGACGATCAGATATCCAGGCATAGTCGAATTCTACTCCTATCAGGGCCAGCGACGCGCCAAACCCGAGTGGGAAAGCCTACCACGCGCCTCGCCGGGGGTCAATGCGAGGCCCGGCTCGAGGATGGCGTCCCTTCCAGAGCCGCGGCAATGGTCAGGAACGACTCGGCCTGGAGAGACGCCCCGCCGACCAGGAAGCCGCCGACCTCGTCAAGCTTTCCGAGCGGGACCGAGTTCTTGGGGTCGACGCTCCCGCCGTAGAGGACCGGCGTCTCGGCCGCTCCCCTGCGGCCGGCCGCCGCCAGTTCCTCCTGGACCCAGGAGTGAGCCTCGGCCACCTCTTCAGTCGTGGCCACGACGCCGGTCCCGATCGCCCAGACCGGTTCGTAGGCGACCAGCAGCGCCGCGCGCGGCGACGCGCCCTCGAGCGCCCGGCGGATCTGCCGCGCCAGGACATCGCGCGTTTCGCGCCTCTCTCGCTCCGCCAGCGTCTCCCCCACGCAAAGGATCGGCGTCAGCCCCGCGCGCCACGCGGCCAGAAGTTTCTGCCGGCACTGCGTGTCGCTCTCGCAGAAAAGCCGCCGTCGCTCCGAGTGTCCGACGAGGAGGTACTCCGCCCCGGCCTCGCGGAGTTGCTCGGCCGAGAGCTCGCCCGTGAACGCGCCTTTCGGCTCGCTGTGGCAGTTCTGACCGCCGAGCTTCGGATCGTCCGGGCGCCGGGCGCCCGCCAGCGGATGAAGCGCGGTCGCCGGCGGAAAGAGAAGGAACGAGAGTGACGGATGTCGCCGCGCTCCCTCCGCGACCGCGGCGTAGAGCGCGAGCCCATCGGCGACGGTGAGGTTCATCTTCCAGTTTCCCGCGAGAACTCGTTTCATGCGTTCCCCCTCACGCCTTCGCGACCGCCGCGCCTTCGAGCGCGGCCACGCCGGGCAGGATGCGCCCCTCGAGAAATTCGAGCGATGCGCCGCCGCCGGTCGAGCAATGCGTGATCTGCGATTCGACGCCGGCCTGGTGGATCGCGGCGAGCGAATCGCCTCCCCCCACGACCGTGAAGGCGCCGCGCTTCGTTGCCTTCGCCACTGCACGCGCCACGCCCACCGTTCCCGCGGCATAGGCGGGAACCTCGAAGACGCCCATCGGACCGTTCCAGAAGACGGTGCGCGCCTCGGAGAGCAGGGCGGCAATGGAGTCGAGCGACTCCGGACCGATGTCGACGCCGGCGAGATCGGCCGGGATGGCGTCGGAAGCCACGATCCTTCCGGAGTCGGATCCGCGAAGGTCGGCCGCGGCGCGGCAGTCGGAGGGAATGAAGAGCTTGGACGCGTGCGGCCCCGCGAGAAGGCCGCGCGCCATGTCGATTCGATCCTCTTCCACCAGGGAGCCGCCGGTGGCGAGTCCCTTCGCGCGGAGGAACGTGAACATCATTCCACCGCCGACCACGAGGCGATCGACGCGAGGAAGGAGATTCTGGAGCACGTCGATCTTTCCGGAGATCTTGGCGCCGCCCAGGATGGCGACGAACGGAGCCTGGGCCGAGCCGAGGAGGCGCCCCAACGCGCCGAGCTCCTTTTCCATCAGAAATCCGGCCGCGCGCTCGGGGAGATGCGCCGTCATCCCCGCCGTGGAGGCATGGGCCCGGTGCGCCGCCCCGAAGGCGTCGTTCACGTAGACGTCGGCGAGCCGGGCGAGCGCCTCGCTCAGGCCGGGATCGTTCGCTTCCTCGCGCGGGTCGAACCGGAGATTCTCGAGCAGGAGAACCTCGCCGTCCTTCAGCGCCGACGCCGCGGCCTCCGCCTCGGGACCCACGATCCCCTCCGCGAACGCCACCGGCTGGCGCAGGAATCTCTCGAGCCGCTCCCGCACCGGCTTCAGGCTCTGCTTCGGGTCGCGCTTCCCCTTGGGACGGCCGAGGTGCGAGGCGATCACCAGGCGCGCATTCTTCCCCACGAGGTACCGCAGCGTCGGAAGGGTCGCCTCGATGCGCGAAGCGTCCGAAACCGATCCGTCGGCGGCGAGCGGAACGTTGAAGTCCACCCGAACGAAGACGCGGCGCCCGGCGACGTCGAGCGAACGGAGCGTGCGGAAACTCATGATCGCCTCCCTACGCCTGTCCCAGGAGAAGGAGCGCGTCCACCATGCGGTTCGAGAATCCCCACTCGTTGTCATACCACGCGAGCACCTTCACGAAGCGGTCGCCCGAGACCATGGTGAGCGGCGCGTCGAAGACGGCCGAATGCGGATTGCCGACGATGTCGGACGACACGATGGGGTCTTCCGTGTACTGGACGATGCCCTTCAGCCGTCCGTCCGCGGCCTGCTTCACGGCTTCGTTGACCGCGGCAACCGTCGCCGGCTTCGTGACGTTCAGGGTGACGTCGATGAGCGATCCGTTCGCCACGGGAACGCGCACCGCCACGCCGTCCAGCTTTCCCTGTAGCGACGGGATCACGAGACCGATCGCCTTCGCGGCGCCGGTGCTCGTCGGGATCATGGAGAGCGCGGCCGCCCGGGCGCGCCGCAGGTCCTTGTGCGGTGCGTCGTGAATCCGCTGATCGTTCGTGTAGGCGTGCACGGTCGTCATGAGCCCGCGCTCGATTCCGAAGGTCTCGTCCAGGACCGAAAGCACCGGCGCCAGGCAGTTCGTGGTGCAGGACGCGATGGAGACGATCTGGTGCTTCGAGGGGTCGAACGTCTTCTCGTTCACGCCGATCACGAACGTCGCGTCGGCGCCCTTCGATGGGGCGGAGACCAGGACCCGCTTCGCTCCCGACAGGAGATGCACCGCCGCCTTGTCGCGGTCGGTGAATTTTCCGGTGCACTCGAGGATCACGTCGGCCCCGAGGTCCTTCCAGGGGAGCGCCGCGGGATTCATCTCGCTCAGGCAGCGGATCGTGGCGCCGCCGACGCGCAGCGCCCCGTCGACGACCTCCACCCGCTCGGAGAGCGGCCCGTGGATGGAGTCGTACGTGAGCAGATGGGCGAGACTCTTCGCGTCGGTGACGTCGTTGACGCCGACGAACTCGATCCCCGCGTTCCGCTTCAAGGCCGCCCGAACGACGAGGCGCCCGATCCGGCCGAATCCGTTGATGCCGACACGCACGGTATTCCCCTTTCGCTAACTGAAGAAGACTCGAGCCGTTTCGTAGAGCTTCGGGCCGACGACCTTCATGGATCCGACCGCCTCCGCGAGGGGAAGGTCCACGATCTGCGTTCCTTGAATGGCGACCATGCGGCCGAAACCGCGCCGTGCTACCAGATCCACCGCCGCCACGCCGAATCGCGAGCCGAGGACCCGGTCGAATGCCGTGGGCGAGCCACCCCGCTGGATGTGCCCTAGCACGGTGTATCGGGTTTCGAATCCGGTACCCGCTTCGATCAAGTCCGCGATGGTAGGGGCGATCCCGCCCAGGCGGACGTGGCCGAAGGCGTCCCGCTTATCGCCGGGCACGAAGATCGACTTCCCCTCGTTGTCGGAGACATGGGCCCCCTCGGAGACGACGACGATGCTGAAGCTCTTCCCCTGGTCGTGGCGCCGGCGAACGACTTCACAGATCTCCCGAATGGTGACGGGAAATTCCGGAATGAGTATCAGATCGGCCCCGCCCGCGATTCCCGATTCCAGGCCGATCCACCCGGCGTGTCGGCCCATGACCTCGACGACCATCACGCGATCGTGCGATTCCGCCGTGGTGTGGAGGCGGTCGATCGCCTCGGTGGCGATGGTAAGCGCCGTGTCAAACCCGAACGTATAGTCGGTGCCGCTCACGTCGTTATCGATGGTCTTCGGGACGCCTACCACGGGAAGACCGGCCGCCGCCAGCTTGTTCGCGGCGCCCAGCGTGTCTTCCCCGCCGATGGCGATGAGCGCTCCGATCGCGTGCTTCTCGAGCGCGGCGCGGATCTTGGCCTCGCCCTGCGGGTCCTTGTAGGGGTTCGTCCGAGAAGTCCCGAGGATGGTTCCGCCGCGCGGCAAGATCCCGGCGACGTCTTCGAGGCCGAGGGGATCGATCTCCTCGATGAGGAGTCCCCGCCAACCGTGGCGAATGCCCGCGACCTCCCAGCCGTACGTCTTGACCGCGCGCTTCACGACGGCGCGGATCACCGCGTTCAGGCCGGGGCAGTCGCCACCACCCGTCAGGACTCCGACACGCATCGAAATGCCCTCTCTTCTTGATTCATAAGTCGTTTTTACCGATGGGCTTAGAGCGGGCGATTCTAGGCCCGTGGAGGGCCGAAGTCAAGGGGGACCAACGGACCGGGGCGAGGGAACCTCAGTGCATGCCCGACGTGGAGGAATAGCGGAGGATGTAGTCGCCGTACCCCTGTTCGTCCACGAAGACGAACTTGAGCGCGTTGTTCGTCGCGCTGAGCCCTCGTCGCGCGGCAATCTCTTTCCCCCGGAGCCGATACGACCAGATTTCGAAGGGCCGCGTGTCGACGATGCCGCGATTCTGCTTGGAAATCTGGCTCTCCGCCTCCAGGGGAATCTCGCCGCTGATCGCGAATCCGAGCGTCTTGTCGTCCACCGGGAGCCGCTCGATCCGCACCTCGTCGGGCTCTCCGAAGCGGACATAGACCCGGCCGCGGTCGGTGAACATGCCCCGCTCGAAGACCGTGTAATTGACGTTCGCGTGCTCCAGACGACGCAGGAATTCCTGGTACGTCTCGTTCTCCGCCGTCTCCGGCGTCGGGTCGACCGATCGCCAGAGCTCCCGAATTCGAACCTCCTTCGCCCCCATCGGGAGCCGCCGGAAGGCCATCTCGTCCTCGGCGGAGAGGAGCACCTTGGCCGCGACCTCGAAGCCGTCGGCCGCGTAGGGCGTCCACGATTCGGCGTTCCAGAGCACGTCGAACTCCATCACGCTCGTGGCCGGTCGCGCTCCGCGGTCGGAAGATTCCAGGGAGAGATGGAACAAATAATGGCCGGCCGGGATGGCGGAGAGGTCGATCGCCAGCGCGTGCGGCCAGGCCTCCCCTTCCGTGACCCGGAGGGAGTCGCGGGAAGTGAAGATCGTGTCGCCGGACGCCGCCACGATGCGGGAGGTGAGGCTATAGCGCCTTCCCTCCGGCGGCGGCGGAGCGTCTTGGATCTCGTAGTAGGCCGAGAAGACGTCCCGATAGAGCCCGTAGAACCCGCTCGGTTGCGGCAAGACCTCGTACGGCCCCTTCCCGAAGCGGCTCTCCTCCGTTCGCGGCGCGATAGACCAGGCGGGGATGATGCCGCTCAGCGAGGGCTTCGCGAAGAGCCATTTCCCGAGGTCGACGACGCCGTTCACCTCGCCCTGGCGCTTCTGACTCTTCATGGCGTAGACGAGACCGCGCCGGGCGACGTTCAGATCCTCCACCAGGACACGGAATTTGTACTGGCCCGAGGGCGCCGCCAGCCCGACCGAGTAGATTTCCCCCAGCAGCGAATCTCCCGCCACGGCACGATCCATCACCTGGAGCACGGCCGTCTGCTGCTGCTGCGTCACGACCTTCCCCGACATCGACCGCAACTGGACCGTGACCCGGAGGTCGGCCTGAAGCACGGAATCCCTGGGGAGGAACTTGACCTGCTGGTAGGGAACGCGAATGGAGAACTCGGCACGGACTTCCTTCGCTCCATGCCGGAACGGGACGGCGCGGGCGTGGAAGCGGAGGTCGCCGACGGAGGCGGCGCCCTCCGGCTCGCGCGGGCGTTCGGCCCGCGCCAAACCGGGGGTTCCGAGAATCGCGAGAAGAAGCGCGAGAATGCCCGGGAAGAACGTCTCTCGCCGCGCTCCAGCCTCACCCGTTCGTGATCGGCGGCGCACGAGGTCCAGCCGCCTAGAAGCTGACGTTTACCGACACCCGATGCGCTTGCGACAGGTACTTCAGGTCGCTGTACGCATAGTCAAGTCGCGCAACGGACGATTTGACGAGCGTGAGCGGAAACTTCACGCCGAAGCCCGCCGTCATCCCTTCGGTGTCATAGTTCATCTTGTACCCGCCGCGCAGGAACAGGTAGTCATGGAACGCGTACTCGGCTCCGAAGTTCAGCTTCTCGGAATTGTCCGGCGGGTGCGTGAACTCGACCGCCGTGAGGAGCCGGCTCTCGCCGCGCTGCAGGACGCTGAACGACCCGCCCACGCGGAAGAAGACCGGCATTTTTACCTTTTCGTCGATGAAGGTCATGTCGCCTCCGATGTTCTGGATCGACATGCCGATCTTCGCGCCCAGGATTCCGACGTCGTAGAGAGTGCCGAAGTCGAACGTCGTCGACTTCCCGGTTACGTTGTCGAGACCCGTCTGGATGTAGTTGATGCTGAGTCCGGCCGAGAACTTATCGGTCAGCGAACGAGCGTAGGTAATGCCGTAGGCCCACTCGCCGGCGTCGAAGGTCTCCCCCGTGCCGTCCGGGAGATAGGTAGTCCGCACCTTGTCTTGGCTCATGGTGAGCGCCCGGACGTTTACCCCGATCATGCCGGGAATCCACTTCACGTTGAAGACATAGGCCGCTTGATCGAAGAGGATATCCGCCGGCCACGCCGTGTGATTGACACTGATCGACTGTCCCGAGAGGCGCGCGATGCCAGCCGGGTTCCAGTAGACGGCAGTCGCGTCGTCGGCGATCGCGACATACGCGTCTCCCATGGCAGCGGCTCGGGCTCCGACGCCGATCTTCAGCGACTGGCCCCCCAACGTGCCGACCTTTTCGAAGATCTGCGCCCCCTCAGCCTGGAGAGGTAGCAGCAGAACCATGACGATGGCGATCGCGATTCTCACGAAAATCCTCCTCGTTTGGCCCGTGGAACGACGGGTCGCTCCGGCCGGTCTCATCGGATGACGACGAATTTGCCGATCTCCCGCCCTAACTCCGTATCGACGGAGTACAGGTAGATCCCGCTGACGATTCGCTGTCCGTTGCGCGAGATCAAATTCCAGGAGACCGATCCGGTGGCGGACGCCACGGGGTCTTTGCCGTACGCCAGATCGGCCGGCGGCCCGCCGTCGAACGGAATATCCCGCACGAGGTCGCCGGAAAGGGAGTAAATGTGAATCGTGCCCTTGGTACGCGGCAGATTCATGAACAAGACCTTGGTCCCCGAAGGGTCCTCTTCACGCGGAACCAGATCCCACTCGGCTCGACCCTTGTAGGGGTTGGGCACAACGTAGACGTTTTTCTGAGTGTCCTGCGCGTCGCCGCGCGGATAGATAGCCTGGCCGTTCTGAGCGCTTGGATTCGACGTCAGCACGACGTCCAGTTCCGTGGTCAAACCCGGCACGATCGACACCGGTACGATCGAGTAGAAGTAGGGGAACCCGTTCAGCACGTGCTCATCCACAAAGCTGTACCGCCCCACAGCGAAGAGCGTGTCGGTTTCGGTGTAAGGGGGGCCGGTGGAGACCTTTCGGGCCACCGGATCCCAGCGGACCTCGATGTCCTGCTTGAACACGATCGGCGTCGAGGGATCGATCAACTCGGAAAGCGGTCGAGCCGGGGTTCCCTTCGGATCGAGCCTCCATTCCCCGAGGAGCGACCAGAGGTTGCGCGACGGCCCGTTGGTACCGAGCGGCCGCTCCCATCCGGTGGCCTTGTAGATCCGGTAGCCGACGAACTCCTTCAGATTGCCTCGCTGGGCGTCGCGCACGAGCTCGGCGAAGTTGTTCCATTTCAGCGAGACCTTGCGATCTCCGGGGAAGAACCAGGCGGAGACGCGCGCGGAATCTTGTCCCGTGCGGTAGAGCTCCAGAAAGTCCCTCGGTTCCGTCCTGCCGTCTTGTCCCAGGAATACCGGAGATGGCAGCGGCGCCGCCGCGACCCAGTTCACGAGCCGCTCACGCCCCCCTTGCCCCGTGTTCACGTTGCAGTCTAGATCGACGTAGACGCAATCCTGGTTGACCGCAAGCGAGGACGTATCGGCGCTGGCGCAGTGGGATCCGGACGGTCCGCCCGGAGTCACCGGCGGGTCGATGCAAACGAACTTTCCCTGCTGCTGAGTCTCGCACGGGAGGGACGGATTCCACGCCGGGATCCCCGCGTAGCGCTCGTAGCCAACGCCACTCGGGATGGAGGACCAGAAGCGCACCCGGCAGACCGACGATTCGGGGATCTGGTAGACGAACGCGTCGCCGCTCGGGGAGCGGAGGCAGGTTTCCTTGCCGCACTGTCCCGTGAGCGAATTTCCGTCGAAGTCGGTGTAGAGACCGTCGAAGACCTGCTGGGCCGCGATGGCGTTCTCGATGAGCGTGCCGCCCGCGCCGATGGAATTTCCCTGCCCCAAACCGAGTCCCATCACCCAGCCGACCGAGATCGTCAGGGTCGACTCGGGCAGGAGCGACCGGAACGGCCCTGTCGCCATGACGAGGCGGTAGTCGAGCGGCCGGCTGGAGCGGATCTCGCCGACCGCGTCCGGATTGAGTGTCGGATCGGTCATGAGCTGATAGCGCTGCGCGTCGTTTTCCGGATCTCCGCCCGCCGCGAAGGGGGCGCCCGATCCCGAGAAGAACTTGAAGGCGGTGATCCCGACGGCTCGCGGCGCGAGAATGCCGCTCGGATCGGTCGTATGGTTCAGGAACATCATGCCGATGTAGCCCGGCACGTCGCCGCCCTTGTTCTCCTGGGGGGCGTTCGGGTTGTCGGGATTGTCGAAGGCGTATCCCATCTGCAGCTTCCGCCGAACCGTCTCGCCACTCGCTCCGATGTACTCGATGTCTCGATTGATGAGGCCGACCTGGTCGTCCAGGAAGTATCCCGGCACATTGCGGGTGCCGATGTCCATGTCGGCGAAGATACCGACCATCACGTTTCGGATGGTCCGGCCGCTGATGTTCTTGATCGCCCAGTCCATCCCGACGAAGTCGTTCTGCCCTGGCGTGGCCCAGCTGTACGACGTTTGGCGGACCTGTAGTCCCAGCGGAACATGCTCCGGGAACTGCTGCCGCGTCTGCGGGATGTTGTCGAAATACTCCGTGTAGAGCATCTGCTGCCCGATGGCCGAGTAGTCCTCGTCGCAGAGCCCGTCTCCGTCGTCGTCCTTTCCGTTCAGAAGGTCCTCGTCCACCAGCCCGTCCCCATCGTCGTCGGGATCGACGCTCGCCGAGATGACGCGGTTTCCGTTCGGAATTCCTTCGTAGGCTTCCCGTACGTCGGTCACCAGCTCGAGGGGGAGATTCACGCAGACGTTTTCCGGCGAGATCTCCGGAGAGAATTCGCGATCGTAGGTCGCTGTCGTCACATGCGGAATGCCGCTCGCGTCGAGGGCCCCGATCCAGAGGCCGGCGGCGTAGAGGTAGTCGTGGCCCGAACCCTGCGGCCACTCGGCCGAGGGAACCGTCGTACGGCGTGGATTGTCCTGGTTTCCCGTCTCGCCGAGGTTCGTGATCTGGAGCTGAAGCCGTCCGACGTTGTGCACGAACTTGCCGTCGAGGCGGAATAGATTGTTCTGATTTCGCGGATCGTCCTGGGAAACGCCCACGGGATCGTGGTAACCGCAGACGCCCAGATAGAGCGCGGACGCGGTGGCGACCACGCCCAGGTAGTGGACCGCGGCGCCGAGCCGCCGGATTCCAGACCCGGGGCGGCTCGCGCTGCCGACCTGCTCGGAGTGCTGTCGCATCAGAACTGGACCCCCAAACCGACCCGAATGACCCGTCCGGCCTGGAAGACGCGAGGATCGTTCACGGGATACCAATCCTCGCGGCCGTCGCCGTCCTGGTCAGCGGTCAGGAAGGCGCCGCCGGCCCGGCCTGTTTCCGAGTAGTAGATCTTGTAGGGCGAACCGCCGATCTGGTTGTCGGGCCAGAGCGACGGCTGGAGATCGCTGATGTTCTTCGCGTCGAGGAGGTTCGTCCCTTGGAGGTAGAACGTCACGTTCTGGCCGTAGACCTGGAAGAAGCGCTCGGCCTGGCAGGAGAGCGTCGACGTCGTGGGGAGACGGGACGCGTTCACCAGGGTCGGGTCCTGCCGGCGCTGCTGGCGCTCCTGGCGCGTGTAGGGGAAGCCCGTACCGAACTGATAGACGAACGAAGCGGCCCAGTCCTTCTCGTTTCCGAGTCGGAGCGACGCGGAGAAGGAGTGGCGCTGATCCCAGTCGAGCGGCTGCTCCGACGTCGGCTTGAACTGGTCGCGAAGCGTTCCGGACGTTTCGAGCGCGCGATTCGGATCCGACGCCGTTCCCGTGACGTTTCCGTACGTGTAGTTCATTTCGCCGGAGAAGCCGTGGCTGTGCTTCTTGATGAGGGTCAGCTCGATCCCGCGCGAGGAGGCGTAGTCGCCGTTCACGTAGGTCGGCACGGTCAGCGCGAAGCCCGGAATCTGCTGCTCGATCGTCGTGAGGAGGCCGAAGATGTCTTTGAAGTAGACGCCGAACTGGCCGTAGATCTCCTTGCTGAAGAGATGCTGGACGCCCAACTGGTACGAGATTGTCGTCTGCGGCTCGAGATTCGCGTTCCCGCGCGCCTCCGCGGAAACGTTTCGACCCTGATAGATGAAGAGCCGCTCGGGAACCTGGAAGAGCCGGCCGTAGTGGAAGCTCATGACGTCGCGATCGGAAACCGGATAGGCGATCCCGACGCGGGGGCTCCACTGGGTCTTCACGCGGTCGAGGACTTCCGAGTTGGGGATCTGGTTCCCTACCGAGAAGTTGTCGTACCTCATCCCCGCATTCAGGACCATTCCTTCGTACTCCCAGCGGTCCTGAGCGAAGCAGGAGCCTTCCGGATTGAAAAATCTGAAATCGTCGCGCGTTCCGCCGTAGTTCCCGTTCGTGTCGAGCACGTTCGGGAAGTTGGTGTTCAGCGACTGAAGCGAGTTGTACGAGACGTCGGCGCCAAACATGAGATTGTGCGTACCGACCTTCTTGGCCAAGTCCCCGTTGATCGAGTACGTGGTCGTGTTGCGCTTCTCGTAGGTCGGGTAGTCGCCGTTCGTGACGTAGTAGCGACCTTCGACCTGGTTGAACGGATCGTAGTAGTTGCCCGGCAGCTGCTGGTATTCCCAGAGTTGCCGGTCGAGGACGTCTTCCTGCGTCTGCCACTCCTGCCGGGCGGCGCGAATGTTGTAGATCGTGCCCGGGGAAAGCGTCTGGCGCCAGGTGAGCGCGAGCTGCGTGTAATCCTCGTCCGTGACCGGAAGATGCTGCGCCGTGTTGCTCGCCTGGAACGAGTTGTCCACCTGGTAATAGGCCCACGTCCCGTAGCGTCGGGCGATCGAACCGTCGGTCGGCGAGGTGGAGTCGTAGCGGACCTGCACGAAGCCCTTCCGGTTCCACCGATTGTGGAACGGGCTGCGCGAACTCCGGTTCAGGATCAACTCGGTGTTCAGCTTGGCGTTCGGCGTGACCTTGTAGGTGATCTTGCTCGAGATGCTCGTCTGATTGGACTGGCGGTTGCCGATCCGAATAAAGTCGAGGAGCCGGTGTTCCTTCCGGTCCGAGGTGTTCTTCAGATACGTGTCGGAGAACGTCCCTTCCATGGAGATGAAGTAGTTCGTCTTCGGGAAGAGGAACGGACCGCCGACGCCGAGGCTCAGGCGCTCGTAGTTGTTGAAGGCCTTGTCCGCCTCGCCGTAGCGATCGGTGAAGTAGCGGATTTCGCCCGCCAGCTTGTCGCCACCCTCGCGCGTCGTGAGATTGATGACGCCGGAGAGCGCGTTTCCGTACTGCGCGTCGAGGCCTCCGAGCACCTGCTCGCTCGAGGAGACCGCGAGAAGCCCAAGATCGACGCCTTCCGCCGAGAGCGGATTGCGGCTCGGGATCCCGTTGACGATCGTCAGCACCTCGTTCGCGCGGCCGCCGCGGAAGTGGAGTTCGCCGCCCTGGCTGATGACACCTGCCTTGAGGCCGATGGCGTCCTTGTAGGAGTCGACCGGCAGCGAGCGAAGGTCCTCGCTGGTGACGACCTGCTTGGTGGAGGCGGTCTTCGTGACCCGGAGCTTCAGTTCGCCCGTGACGGTGATGCCTTTGATCTTGGTCACCTTCTCGGGCAAGACAAAACCGACATCCGAGGTCCGGTTCGCGTCGACCCGGACGGCCTTGTCGAGGCGCTCATGACTCGGGATCATCGCCCGCAGCGTGTACGCCCCGACGCCCACGCGGACGATCTTGTACTCACCGGCCGCGTTCGTGATGCCGCCGGTTTGGGCCCCGACGAGAATGACGCTGACGCCGGGGATCGGCATCCCGCTCTGATCCGTGACTTTTCCCTGGATCGTTCCTGTCTGCGCATGGGCGACGCCCGCAACCGCGACAACCGCCATGGCGAGAAGCAGCATGAAGCCTACTCGCAGGCGGGGGGCGCGAAGGGAGAACCCGCCGCGGAGTCGAAACAGCAAGCTCGGCATACGGTGGTGCGCTCCTTTCCGGTCTGGTACCGACGTGACGAAGTGGCCGATTTTAGGTCGCCAGACCGGCTTTCCGTCAAGGCAAATCATTGAACCGACCCTGTTTGCGGCACTCCGCACCTCCGGGGGAAAAATGACCGGGCGCACGAAACAAGTCACAGAACGGGGGGACGCAATGTCGAATCTTGGGGGGGCACCATTTGAAGCGCTGGTGGGCCGGGAAGCGCTTCTACCACCGGATTATAGCCGGATCGAATCGAGGCGCAAGCCCTTTTTCGCCAAATTACCCCTCCCGGTCAAAATTCAGTGACGCTCGACATCCGAAACCCCCTGACCCGGAGCGCCGGGCAGACCGACCCCCCGGCCCGCTCTGCCGGGGTCATCCCGTCGACCCGTTGGAGCATCTCCACGATCCCCTGGTTGAAGCGGAAGTTCCTCACGGCGCGGGTCACCCTCCCCCGCTCGATAGCGAAGAGCCCATCGCGCGTCATTCCGGTCACCATGACGCTCCTGGGGTCGACGATGTTCGTGTACCAGACCCGGGTGACGAGAAGTCCCCGATCCACCCCGGCGATGAGTTCCTCCAGCGACGCCCTGCCCCCCTCGAGCACCAGGTGGCGGGCGAAGGGTCCGACGGTGTTCGGATAGGGGAGGCCGTGCCCCGTGCTCTCGCGCCCCTCCTTCGCGGCGGTCCGCCTGTCGTAGACGACACCCTTCCCCACGCCGCGATCGACGATCGTGACCGGCAGGGTCGGGACGCCCTCTCCGTCGAACGGCGCGCCTCGATGGAGCGGGTGATAGGGATCGTCGCGAATCGTGATCTCCGGGCCGAAGACCGAAGTCCCAAGCTTCCCCTCCAGGAAGGAGCGCCCCTCCTGGAGCGCCAGCGCCCCGAAGGAGGTGAAGTTCATCTCCTGGAGAAGATCCGAGACTGCGGCCGGCTCCAGCACGACGTCGTACGCGCCCGGGGTCCAGCTTTCGGGATCGTGCGAGCGGAGGGCCTTGTCGACAGCGCGCGCGGCGAGGGCTTCGCCGTCGATCGCCGACGCGGCGTGACTCTCCGCCTGCGCCCATCCCGATTCGGTCCCGCGGAGCGCCGAGATGCTGAAGGTGGCCGAGGTCTGGACGTGATACGCGAAGAGGCCCCTCGTGTTCGCCAGGGCCAGGGTGCCGAGTTCGCCGTAGTCGCCGATGGTGCCGTACCCGGTCTCGTAGATGCCGGCCCCGTCCAGATTCGCCGCGCGCGTGCGGGCGACGGCGCGGCCGACCTCGCGGGCGCGTGCCTCGGGCCCGAGCGATGCCGTCGCGGAATCGACCGCGTCGACGTCCAGGTAGGTCTGCGGGCCCAAGAGCGGAATGGCGTCGTCCGACTCGGGCGCGACCCTGGCGGCTTCCTCGGCGCGGGCGACGAGCCGCGAGATGCCGGCGTCGCTCCAGTCGTTCCCCGTCGCCCGTCCGCTCCGCTTCCCTCGCGCCACGCGCACCGAAAGGACGTAGCGGCGCTCGGCCACGTTTTGCGTGATCTC
>JANOOP010000238.1:0-25037 GCA_031421415.1 Candidatus Eiseniibacteriota bacterium | reverse complement strand
AAATTCTCGGTGAACCCCATGAGCACCATGCCCGGGCGGTGGATGTCGCTCAACGTCACCGGGACCTTCGACTCCGCGCTGGCCGAGAGAAGCTCCAGCGCGAGCTGCTCCCGCTGCTGCTCGTAGAGCAGCTCGACCGAGAGCGTCTGCGGCTTAGTCAAGCTCAAGGACGCCCACCTCGCGGTCGCCGCGGCGATAGGCCACACGGACGCCGGCGCCGGGCTCCGTGAAGAGGAGGAACGGCTTCGAGCCCTTGAGAAGCCGCTTCGCGGCGGCCTCGGCGGTCATGGAGGGAGCCTTGGCAGCCTCGCGCACGATCTGGACGGTGCTTCGCGGGCGCGGAAGCGCCACCGGCATCGCCAGCTCCTGCGCCGCGCGAGCGGCGCGCGCTCCCCCCAGGCGGGCCGAGCCGCGCTTCTTCCGATCCTTGAGCCGGTCTTTCTTCCGTTCCAGCGCCCGTTCCGACTTGTCGAGCGCCGCGTCGACCGCGGCGCGGGGATCCGCGTCCTCGCCCTTCGTGAGGAGCGCGATCTCGTTACCGTGGAGCCGCAGTTCCGCCTGATGGCGGTATCCCTCGCGCGTCACGGTCAGCTCCGCCCGGATCAGGTACGGATAGAAGCGCGCCAGCTTCCGCACGCGCTCCATGGCGAAGCTCTTGAAGGCCGTACTGGGCGTCCAGTGGCGGCCCTTGATCGTCAGGTCCATGATCTCTCCACAACCGGGTGGGAGCTACGCGTAGCGGCGACGGGCGCGGGCCGGGAGGATGCGAAGCGCCTCCCGGTACTTGGCCACGGTGCGCCGCGCGATCTTCAGTCCCTTTTCTTGAAGTAGTTCCGCGATTCGCTGATCGCTCAGCGGATCCTTCTTGTCCTCCTCGGCCACCAGCCCCGAGATCTTCTCCTTCGCCGCCTTCGCCGAGACGTCGTCGCCGTCCTCCGTCTGCAGGCCGCTCGAGAAGAAGTACTTCAATTCGTAGACGCCGCGCGGCGTCTGCACGTACTTCTGCGTCGTGACGCGGCTGACGGTCGACTCGTGCATGCCGATGTGGTTCGCAATCTGCTGGAGCGTGAGCGGCCGCATCCCCTGCACGCCCCTCTCGAAGAAGTCGCGCTGCTCTTCCACGATCCGGCGCATCACCTTGATCATGGTCTTCCGGCGCTGTTCGATCGTGCCGATCAGCCACTTGGCGGCGCTCAGCTTGTCCTTGATGAAGGCGCGCGCTTCCTCGTTCCCCGCTTCCTTCTTCCGCATCGTGTCGGCGTAGGCGCTGGAGATCCGCAGGCGCGGCACGTTTCGGTCGTTAAGCGTCACGACGTAGTCCTCGCCGACGCGCTCCACGATGAGATCGGGAATGACGTACTTGGTCTCCTCGACGGCGATGGCCTGCCCGGGGCGAGGGTCGAGCGTCGCGATCAGGTCGCCGGCCGACTGCACCACCTCGACCGGGACCTTGAAGTGGCGCCCGATCTCGCTGAAGCGCCGGTTGAGCAGATTGTCGAACTGATCTTGGACGATGCGGGCGGCCAGCGTTTCCTCCAACTTCTTCTGGACGAGCTGGATCCAGAGGCACTCCTGGAGGTTTCGCGCTCCCACGCCGGGAGGCTCGAACGCCTGGATGTGTCCCAGGATCTCCTCGATCCGTTCGGGCGCCATTCCGGTCGCCTCGGCGACCTCGTCGACGGTCGTCTGGAGGTAGCCGTTCTCGTCGATGGAACCGATGAGGTATTCGCCGATGGCGATCTCCTCCTCGGAGCGTTCGGTGAGGCGGAGCTGGTCGGTGAGATAGTCGCCGAGACTCTTCACGGTCACGGGAACGCGTTCGTAGAACTCCGCGTCCGGATCGTCCACGCGCGCGGTTGTCGGCGTGTCAAAGGTGTCGGGCCAGTAGTCCTCCCAGTTCACCTCGCGGTCCGAGGCGTCGTCCTTCGGCGCGGCCTCCGGCGTTTCGGTTGTCCCCTCGGCGGTGCCGGCCTCCTCCTTCGCTTCCTCGGTCTCGCGCTCCTCCTCGATCTCGTCGATCTCCTCGAGGAGCGGGTTCCGCTCCAGCTCCGTCTTCAGCGCCTGCTGCAGTTCCAGCGTCGGCATTTGCAGCAACTTCAGCGCCTGTTGCAGCCGCTGCGTGATGATCAGCGTCTGCCTCTGCGTCTGGTAGAGACCGTGCTTCATATCCATGGTGTCTGGTTCCTCAATCGAGCCGGAATCGCTCTCCGAGATAGATCTGCCGCGCGACCGGATCCTGGGCCAGTTCCTGGCTCGTCCCCTGTAAGAGTATCCGTCCCTCGAACATGATGTAGGCCCGGTCGGTGGTGCTCAAGGTTTCGCGCACGTTGTGATCGGTGATCAGGACGCCCAGCCCCTTCGCCCGCAGCCTCCCGATGATGTCCTGAATCTCCGCCACCGCCAGCGGATCGATGCCGACGAACGGTTCGTCGAGAAGCAGGTACCCCGGACGCGTCACCAGGGCCCTCGTGATCTCGACGCGGCGCCGCTCGCCGCCCGACAGATGGTCCCCTTTTCGGTTCGCGAGGTGCGCGATGTTCAGCTCCTCCAGAAGTTCGTCGAGCCGCTTGGCGCGCTCCCCACCGGTGAGCGGCAGGGTTTCCAGGATCGCCAGGATGTTCTCCCGCACGGTCAGCCGCCGGAAGACCGACGGCTCCTGCTGGAGATAGCCGATCCCGAGCCGCGCCCTCTGATGCATCGGCACTCTCGTGATGTCGCGGCCGTCCACCGTGATCTTGCCGCCGTCGGACCGAAGGAGCCCGACAATCAGATAGAAGGTCGTCGTCTTCCCCGCGCCGTTCGGCCCCAGGAGCCCGACCACCTCGCCGCGGCGCACCTCGACCGTCACCTTGTCGACCACCTTCCAGTGGCCGTAGAAACGCTCCAGGTCCCGGGCGATCAATCCCGTCTCGGCGGTCACGGTCCGAACTCGCCCGCGCCCCCGGCGTTCCGGACTTCCGCCCGGACCTCGCGCCGCAGGCGGAAGTGTTCCAGCGTCGCGTCGCTCTCGAACCCGAAGCCGGTCAACACGTCTCCTTGCCTCGTCACCTTTACGAACCCGTCGGAGAGGATCTTCCCCGTCCGGTTCAGGAATTGGAGCGAATCGGTCTCCATGGCGACGTCGTTCTTCGTCGACACGCGGACGTTGCCGCGCGCTTTGAGGTCGTTGGTCCGCTGATCGATCTCGCCGCGATCCGCGGTGAGCGTCGAGTAGAGCGTCCCCTCGGCGTCGAAGAAATCGATTCGAACTGTCTTCGCGTCGACCCGGTGCTCCCGGTTGAACATCGCCGCGTACTCGGCCCGAAGCGTCCAGTTCTTGGTGCCGGCCGCGCTCTCCGTGAGCGTGAAGTCGCGAGCCTCCTGATCGGGAATCTTGATCTCCTCGTCGGAGGCGACCGGCATGCTCCGCCCCTGGCACCCACCGATCGAACCCAGCAGCCCCAGGCCCGCCAGCGGGAGCGCGACCGCCAGCAGGAGCCGTGCCGTTCGAGCGCCCATCATTCGAGTCGACTCTAGCAGACCCCCGTTCGGCGGGTCAAACCTTAGGCACCGCATGATGTTATCGAGGGCGCGCGCCAAGGCAGTCGTGAAGGTGAATCACCCCGGCGGGGGCCCCGTCCGCGTCGAGGACCACGAGCGACGTGATGGCGCCTCCCGCGTTCTCCTCCATCCGCCTCACCGCGTGGGCGATCATGGCGCCGCTGTCGATGGTCTTCGGCGCACGCGCCATGACTTCGGAGACCGGCTGAGCCGGATCGAACGTTCCCCTCAGAAGAATCCGCTTCAGATCGCCGTCGGTCAGGACGCCGCAGAGGCGGCCCGCCTCGTCGATCACGGTCGTCATTCCGACCCGCTTTTTCAGGATTTCGAGGAGCGCCTCGTGAAGCGTCGCCAGGGCGCTGACGCGCGGAAAGTCCTCCCCGCGCCGCATCCGATCCTCCACCCTGACGGTGGCGGTCTGTCCCAGCACGCCGCCCGGATGGAGCAGCGCGAAATCGTCCCGCGTGAATCCCTTTAGTCGCATGAGCGTCACCGCGAGCGCGTCTCCCATGGCCAGCGCGGCGGTCGTGCTCGAGGTCGGAACGATGTCGTCCGGACAGGCCTCGCGCGGATTTCCGAGATCGACGACCGCGTCGGACTCCCTTGCCAGCGTCGAGGCCGCGTCGCAGGTCATGGCGATCACGGTGACGCCGTGCCGGCGGAATGCCGGGAGGAGTTCCAGGAGTTCCGCGGTCTCCCCGCTCTTCGAGAGAAGGATCGCGGCATCCCGGTTCGAGACGATGCCGAGATCCCCATGAACCGCGTCGACCGGATGGACGAAGGTCGCGGGGGTCCCGGTGCTCGTGAGGGTCGCGGCGATCTTCTTGGCTACCAGCCCCGACTTCCCCACGCCGCTGGTGAGGACCCGCCCGGTAACTTCCAGCAGAAGACAAACCGTTCTCGCGAACTCCTTGTCGATATGAGCCTTGAGGGCATCGATCGCATGCCCCTCTGAGGCCAGAACTTCCCGCCCCCACTCGATCAACTTGGCGGTCTGGTCGGGGTCCGGGCCGCTCTTCCGGTCGTCGGTCATGGCGCTGTCGCCTGGAGCGTGAGGCTTCACGCTCGCTGCGCCTCCATCTTCACGGTATCGGCCGCTGCCGCCCGGATCTTCAGAAGCGAGCGGAGAAGCGGCTCCACCTGGGCCAGCGGCCACTGACACTCCCGATCCGACCGCGCTCTGGCGGGATCGGGGTGAGTCTCGAGGAAGATCCCGTCCACGCCCGCGGCGACCGCGGCCCGGGCCAGGAGGGGGATGAACTCGCGCTGTCCCCCCGTCTCCACACCACCCGGACGCTGGATGGAGTGGGTCGCGTCGAAGAAGACCGGACAGCCGAAGCCCGCCATGATGCCCAATCCTCGAAAGTCGACGACCAGATCGCCGTAGCCGAAGGTCGTTCCCCGCTCTGTCACGATGACGCCTGGCGCCCCGGCCTGGCGCGCCTTCTCCACGACGCGCCCCATCGAGGCGGGATCGAGGAACTGTCCCTTCTTCAGATGCACCGGCTTCCCCGAAGCGCCAGCCGCCTCGATCAGACTTGTCTGGCGGCAGAGGAAGGCGGGGATCTGGAGCAGGTCGAGAACCGCGGCCGCCTCGGGGACTTCCTCGGTCTCGTGCACGTCGCTTGTCACCGGCACTCCGGCCGCGTCGCGAATGCGTGCGAGCGCCGCCAGTCCCGGCTCCAGGCCGGGCCCACGATACGAGGCGGCCGCGGAGCGGTTCGCCTTCGAGTACGAGGCCTTGAAGACGAAGGGCATGTCGAGGAGGGCGGTGACGCGGCACAGCTCGCGCGCCACCTCGAGCGCCATTCCCTCGTCCTCCAGAACGCAGGGACCGGCGATGAGCGAGAGGCGGTCGGGTCCAAACTGGACGTTGCCGATCGGGACCGGCGCGACGGAGGGGCGCATGCGGAGGCCGCTCCCTACGCCCGTGTCGCGCTCGAAGCGCGCGGCGCGGCGGCCGACCCGGCGCCACCGTCGCGGCGGCGGCGCTCCTCGTTCGAGGCGCGGAGGAATCCACGGAAGAGCGGATGCGGCTCCGACGGGCGCGAGCGAAGCTCGGGATGAAACTGAACGCCGACGAACCATGGATGCTCCGGGAGCTCCACGATCTCGACGAGCGACTTCTCGGGATAGAGTCCCGTCACGCGGAGCCCTTTCGCCTCCAGGCGTTCGCGGTAGGCGTTGTTGAACTCGTAGCGGTGGCGATGGCGCTCCGCCACGGTCGCGGCGCCGTACTCCTCGCGCGCGCGGGTCCCCGCCGTCAGGGCGCATTCGTAGGCACCGAGGCGCATCGTACCACCCTTCTGTGCGACCCCGTGCTGATCGGGGAGGAGATCGATCACCGGATGGGGCGTCGCCGCCTCGAATTCGGAGGAGTCGGCCCCCGCCAGACCGGCCACGTCGCGCGCGAACTCGATCACCGCGCACTGCATCCCGAGGCAGATTCCCAGGAACGGGATGTTTCGCTCGCGGGCGTACTGGGCCGCCAGGACCATCCCCTCCACGCCGCGGTCGCCGAAGCCTCCCGGAATCAGGATGCCATGGGCCCCACCCAGGAGCGCCTCCGCGCCGTCCAATTCCACCTTTTCCGAGTCGACCCAGTCGACTTTTACCTGCACGCCGTTCGCCACGCCGCCGTGAATGATCGCCTCGGAGATGCTCTTGTAGGCGTCGCGGATCTGGGTGTACTTGCCGACCACCGCGACCGTGACGACATCCTTCGCCGCCTTCATCCGGTCGGAGAACGCCTGCCACGCCCGGAGATCGGGAGGGCCGGCCTCGATGTGGAGCAGGTTCACGACGAGATCGTCGAGGCCGCTCTTGTGAAACATGAGCGGAACCTCGTAGATCGACGCCACGTCGACCGCCTCGATGACCGCCTCGGTGGAGACGTTGCAGAAGAGTCCGATCTTCTCCCTCACTTCCTGCGGCAGCGGCACCTCGGAGCGGCAGAGGAGGATGTCGGCCTGAATCCCGATCTCCCGCAGCTCCCGCACGGAATGCTGCGTCGGCTTCGTCTTGATTTCCTTGGCGGCGCCCAGGTGCGGCACCAGCGTCACGTGGACGAAGAGCGTGTTGAGCCGCGTGTACTCCAGGCGCATCTGGCGGATCGCTTCCAGGAACGGAAGGCTCTCGATGTCGCCCACCGTGCCGCCGATCTCGACGATGGCGACGTCGACCTGCTGACGGCGGGTCGGCGCCAGCATGCGCGCCTTGATCTCGTCGGTGACGTGCGGAATGACCTGCACCGTGCGGCCCAGGTAGTCGCCGCGCCGTTCCTTCTGGATGATCGTGTCGTAGATCTGCCCCGCCGTGACGCTGTTCGCCTTCCCCATGGAGACGCCGAGGAATCGCTCGTAGTGGCCGACGTCGAGGTCGGTCTCGGCGCCGTCGTCGGTGACGTAGACCTCCCCGTGCTGGTAGGGGCTCATCGTTCCCGGATCGACGTTCAGATACGGGTCGAGCTTTTGCAGCGACACCTTGAGACCGCGGCTTTTCAAGAGTGTGCCGATCGAGGACGCCGCGATCCCCTTCCCCAGCGACGAGACGACTCCCCCCGTCACGAAGATGAATTTGGTCATGAGATCCCTCTCCCTTCCCGGAAACGCGTGCGGGCCCGAGCGAGATCCTCGGGAGTGTCGATGCCGAAGGCAGTCCAGTCGCCGACGGCCACATGAATCGGAATGCCGTGCCAGAGCGCGCGGAGCTGTTCCAATCGCTCCGCCCGCTCGAGCGGCGCCACCGGGAGCTGCGCGAGCTGGAGGAGCGTGTCGCGCCGATAGGCGTAGATGCCGAGATGAAGCAGCGCCGGCGTCTCGCCGCCGTGTCCCGCCGGGATCGGCGCGCGGGAGAAATAGAGCGCGCGGCCCTCCCGGTCTAGAACCACCTTCACGCGGCTCGGATCCTGGACGTCGCCGTCCGGGAACGGAGCCGCCAGCGTCGCCATCCGAACCTCCGGGCGCTCGAAGAGGCCGACCAGGTGGTCGATCGCCCCCGGCTCCACGAACGGCTCGTCTCCTTGTAGATTCACGAATACGGTCCGCGGATCGGCCTCGGGTGCGTCGGAGAGCAGTTTTACCGCCTCCGCCACGCGGTCGAGGCCCGCGGGATGATCGGCGCGCGTCATCAGCGCCTGCCCGCCCGCGTCGCGCACCACCGCCGCGATCCGCTCGCTATCGGTCGCCACCCAAAGGTCGCGAAGTGACGTGGCCGCGCGCGCCTGTTCCCACACGCGAACGACGAGCGGCTTCCCGCCGAGGTCTTGTAAGGGCTTTTCGGGGAGTCTTGTGGAGTGGAGTCTCGCCGGGATGATCCCGACGGCGCTGAGCCGCGGTCGCACTGTCGCGTCGCGCGTCTCTGAGGGGGACGAGAGACGATGCACAAGTCATGCTAGCAATCGGGGCGGGCCGAGTCAAGCGGGGTGGGGCTCTCAGAAATGGAAACCGACGGGCACTTCTAACCAGGCGTCGATCGGGTCGCCGGAACGGTTGAGCGCGGGTTTGAAAACCCAGCGCTTCACCGCGTCCATCGCCGCCTCGTTCAGGCCGGTCACCCCCTTGATCACGCGAACATTGGCAACATGTCCGTCCGAAGTGACGAGGACTTCCAGGACGACGGTACCCTGGATTTGAGCCTCGCGCGCGAACTCGGGGTATCGCGGTTGAATCGTCGTCACCGGCTCAGGCTTGAGGGCGACCTCGCTCGGATCCACCCAAATGTCCCGCTCCCGCACGGCCATCCGCTCCCAGATCTCCGTCGCGGTCATGCTCTTCCCAGTCCTGGTCGGAAACTGGTTGGGCCGGGCGACGTCGACCCCCAATTGCCATGCGAGTTCGTCCGACTCCTCAATCGACTCGAGCACCCACCGGCCACCCACCATTCTCCACGACTCGAAATAGTCGACCCACCCGATCTGCCGCGTTATCGGCTCCTTGCCCTGCCGGACCGACCGAGCGAGCCAGTAGCGGGTCCGAAGCAGCGCCTCCGACTCACCAAGGGAATCCGACGCGATCCTGACCGCCATCGAATCGACGGCGAAGGTGCGCGCCATCTCGCGCCGGAGCAGATCGGCGAACTCCTTCCGGCGGGCCTCCACGGCCTCGCGCCGTGCGACCGAGGTGTCTTGGACGGCTGGCACGATGAGCTCGGGATTCCGCCGTCGCCAGGCGCGCATCACCACGATCGCGTTTTCCCCCGCGGCGGCCATCAGCCTGCCGCGCTCGGATTCGGGCTCCACCTCGTCGCATCCGATCCAGGAGTCGTCCCAATAGACGGTGATGGCGCAGGGGCCGGGGTCGATCCCGTTCGGCACGGGGACGATGGCGTGCGAGTCGGACGCGAGGACGAGCAGGCAGAGCGTTACAGCGGAGCCGGCGGGGCCGAGCCCCGAACTCCCCCTCGTGACGGTTTCAATGGCGACTCGGACGAAAGGCCCGAGCATCACTCCCTCCCTGCTGGGACCGGCACTCCAAGCCGAATCCAGGCATGCACTGGATGCTTGCCGATCATCGCCGGTCGGTAGATGTGTCTCTTCACGAACTCCACAGCGACCGAGTCGATTCTCCCCCCCACTCCGCGAAGAAGATTCACGGGGTACGGCTTCGCATTCAGCGGGATCCTGGCTTCCACCCAAATGGTTTCGGCGGGAGCACCTGGCTCGACGAGCAATTCAAGGGGGGTATCAGGACGCTGCGTGAGCGTTGGCGCTTCATCGGCGGTGGTCGAATCAAGACGCTCAGGAAAATCACCGGGGCGGGGGGCCGAGGACACAAAGCCCGGGCCGACTAGCGCGCCCAGTTCCCGCAAGATGGGATCATGACCGGCGGTCAGGATCTGAAGTCCCCCGGCACTGAACCAGATGTACCCCTCGGACAGCACTCCCCAGGCAAAGAGCGTGTCCGTCTGAGATGTGAATCGAAGGACGAAGTCGGTCAACGCGACTGTGAGCTTTTGCCGCCACTGCCCGATTGCGCCAGGCCCAGAGAGTACCGCCACGATGCTAACGAGCAAGGAGCGCGGCACTGCCCGATTGGCGGCAAGTCGGACGGCGTCATGGCCGAGGAACATGGGGGCAGTCTACTCCTCGGATTGCCAACCGCGAAGCACGCAGGAAGGGTCCTATGAAACGGGCCCCGGGCATGTTCCGGAGGGCGCCTCCGCAGCCCGCGCGAAGCGCGGGCGAGGACAAGCGCCCGGAGGAATGTGCCCGGGGCCCTACTGCGTGATGTCCTGCGGCGCTACTTCGCGACCGTCTCCAGCGAGAGATCCGCGATTCCCTTCCTCACTTCCTCCGCCGAGTTGGCCAGCGCGGCCTTCTCATCAGCCGAGAGCGGAACGTCGACGATCTTCTCGATCCCCTTCGCGCCCAGAACGCACGGCACGCCGAGGTAGATTTCCTTGAAGCCGTACTCGCCGTTCAGATACGCGCAGCACGGCAGGAGGCGCTTCTTGTCGCGCAGGATCGACTCCGCCATCTGCACCGCCGACGAGGCGGGCGCGTAGAAAGCGCTCCCCGTCTGCAGCAACTTGACGATCTCGGCGCCGCCGTCGCGCGTCCGCTGCACGATCTCGGCCAGGCGCTCCTTCTTGATGAAGTTGGTGATCGGGATCCCGGAGATGGTGGAGCACGAAAGCAGCGGCACCATGGTGTCGCCGTGTCCGCCCAGGACCATCGCCTGGATGTCCTCGACCGACACCCCCGCTTCCATCGCGAGAAACGCGCGAAACCTGGCGGAATCGAGGACGCCGGCCATTCCCATCACGCGCTCGCGCGGGAAGCCGGTGATCTTGTACAGGAGGTACGTCATCACATCGAGCGGGTTCGTCACCATGATGACGAACGCCTTTGGCGCGTGGTCGCGGATCGCCTCGGCGACGCCGCGGATGATCTCCGCGTTCGCCTTCAGGAGATCGAGCCGCGACATGCCCGGCTTCCGCGCCAGGCCCGCCGTGACGATGATGAGGTCGCTCCCCGCGACGGACTTGATGTCGCCGCTCCCCTCCACGAACGAGTCGTATCCCTGGACCGGGCCGGCCTCGAGGAGGTCGAGCCCCTTCCCCTTCGCGACGCCTTCGACGATATCGATCAGGGTTACGTCGCCCAGTTCCTTCTCCGCCGCGTAGAGCGCGGCGGAGGCGCCGACGTTGCCGGCGCCGACGACGGTAATCTTAGGCATGAGCCGCCTCGGTGGCGGGCTTGACCGGCTCCACGTGGATCTGCATGCCGCTCTTGCCGCGCCGTTTGAAGACCACGAAACCGTCCGCGAGCGCGAACAGCGTGTCGTCCTTGCCCCGGCCGACGTTCAGGCCGGGATGGACGGCGGTGCCCCGCTGACGAATGAGAATGTTGCCGGCACGAACTTTCTCGCCGCCGAACTTCTTTACGCCCAGCCGCTGCGACTGCGAATCGCGGCCGTTGCGGGAACTCGATACTCCCTTTTTATGAGCCATCTGTTTCCACTCCTTCCCGCGCCGTTACGCGCGGATGTCCAGGATTCGTACCCGAGTGAGTGAATCCCGATATCCGATCTTCCGGCGGAACTTGCTCCGCCGCTTGTAGAGGCCAATGCTGATCTTCTCACCCTTCTCGTCGCCCAAGACCTGCGCCCGGACTGACGCACCCTCCACGGTCGGCTGGCCGAGCTTCAGGCCGTTGCCGTCCGATACCAGCAGGACGCGGTCGAACGTGATCTCCTCGCCCGCGGCCGCCTTGAGCTTCGGCAGGACATGCTCCTCCGAAGGCGAGACGCGGAACTGCAACCCGCCCGCCTGAATGATGGCGTACTTCTGATCGCTCATGAGATTCCTTCCCTTTCGTACGGCGCCCGGCCGGGGCCCCACTCTACTGTGCGAACTGCTTCGTGATTTCCTCGAACGTCCGGCCCCTGAAAAGACGGATCTCGTCGCGCCGGAGCGACGGATCGTCGCGAATCTCCACGTGCAGCTTGTACTGCCGTTCCACCCGCTCCAGGCGGCCGGCTTCCTGCTCCACCAGATAGACCGCCACGTCCGGATGGACGCGGAGGATCAACGCCTTTTCCTTCGAGCGCTGCCCCACGCGGTGGAGCATCCGCTCGATCTTCAGCGCCGCCGACGAGAGCGACAGGACCCGTGACGCGCCCTCGCATTCCGGGCAGGGCTCCGTGAAGTAGCTCGAGAGACTCGGCCGCTGCCGCTGCCGGGTCATCTCGATGAGACCGAGCTCGCTCACCGCGAACGACTTGGTGCGCGAGCGATCCCGCTTCAGATGCTGCCGCAGTGTGTCCGACACCGACCGGCGGTTCGCCTCCTCCTCCATGTCGATGAAGTCGAGGACGATGATCCCGCCCAAATCTCGAAGTCGGAGCTGCCGCGCGATCTCCGCGGCGGCTTCCAGGTTCGTCTTGAGGATCGTCTCTTCCTGGTTCTTCTTCCCGACGAAGCGACCCGTATTGACGTCGACCGCGACGAGCGCCTCCGTCTGGTCGATCGTGATGTAGCCGCCCTTCTTCAGCCAGACCTTCCGCTCCATCGTCTTCTCGATCTCGGCCTCGATGCCGAAATGGTCGAAGATGGGCGCCTGGCCCCGGTAGAGCTTCACGCGCTCCTTCAGATCGGGCGCGTACGTCGCCAGATACTTGAGAATGTTCTTGTGCTCTTCCTTGGAGTCGATGACCAGCTGGTCCACGTCCTCCTTGAAGATGTCGCGGATCAGCCCGGTCGTGAACTCCATCTCCTGGTGTAGGATCGCCGGCGCCTTCGACTTCTCCGCCTGCTTCTCGATCTTGTCCCAGAGCGATTCCAGATGCCGTACGTCCGCCTCGAACTCCTTGGCGCTTTGCTCCGCCCCGACCGTCCGGATGATGATCCCGGCGTTCTTCGGCCGAATCTGCCGCGCGATTTCCTTCAGCCGCTGGCGCTCGCCGCGATCCTCGATCTTCCGGGAGATCCCGACGTGCTCGTGCCCCGGCATGTAGACCAGGAACCTTCCGGGGAGCGACACCTGCGTCGTGACGCGAGGCCCCTTGGTTCCGATCGGCTCTTTCGTGATCTGGACCAGGATCTCCTGGCCCTTCTTCAACGCATCCTCGATTCGCGGCGCCGGCTCTTCCCGGCGTCCGCCGCGGTCGCCCCGGCCCCCGCGGCCCCCACCCTTCGGTTCTTCGGCTTCCTCTTCCTCGAAGAGGTCCTCGACGTCCGTGAGCGGAGTCAGATCCGACGCGTGCAGGAAGGCGCTCTTCTCGAGTCCCAGGTCGACGAACGCTGCCTGCATTCCCGGCAGCACCGCGTTCACTCTTCCCTTGTAGATGTCTCCGACGCGGCGCACGGCCTCCGGCCGTTCCACCAGGATCTCGGCGACTTCCTTGTCCTCGAGAATCGCGATCCGCGTTTCGCGCGGAGCGGCGTTAATGATGATCTCTCGGCGCATCCACCTCCAGGGCAGCATCCGTCGTGGCCGCACCGTCGCGGTCCACGGGCACCGCCCGCCAGAACGACGATTCCTCCAGCGCCTCGAGAGGCGAGAGGAGCGTCGTCCCCCGCTCCACGCAGAGAGCCTCGCGGCTGATCTGGAGGAGACGGGAATCGAAATCGAACGATGGCAGCAGGCTGCGGAGCAGTAGATCGGGGCGAACGTAGCCCGTCGCCTGGAGGCGCGTCGCAACGCGCACGCCGGGGTTCGGACCCTCGGCGTCCAGCTCCAGCGAGATCACGGCGGGGCGCGCGTTCACGATCTTGGCCGCACCCTGGCTCGGCTTCGTCACGAGCCACTCCGCCGCCGCGCGAAACGCCGTGGCGTTCCGATCCAGCTCCTGCCGCACGCGGTGTACATCTTCGCCGCGCGCCAGCCGGTCCATCAGCGATCCGGTGAACAGCACGCGGTAGTCCGCGCGCGTGATCACCGACATGAGCGAGTCCACGTTGCGCGAGAACGGCCGCCCTTCCAGGATGCAGTACCCCTCCGGAAGAACGTCGTTGAGCGCCTCGATGGTGTTCCAGGGAACCGCCTGCGCGAGTTCCAGATCAAAGTACTCGGCCTTGCTCGTCGCCCCGAGCGAGAGCGGCGGTCCGTACGCGATCTTCGCGTGGCGGTTGAAACCCTGTGTGTAGGCCATCGGGATCTTCGTCACGCGGAGCGCGCGATCGAAGATCCGCACGAGATCGAGGTGCGAGGTGAAGCGCGCCGATCCCATCTTCTCGAATGCCACCCGGTAGCGCGTCGCCTGGGCGCCCTTCTGCGCCGTCGGCCAGGTGCGCCGCCGGCGCCCGAACGTGCGGGAGACCAGCGTACCATCCGCCTCGGTGGCCCCGTTGCCGTTGCCGTTGCCGTTCCCATTCCCGTCACCGAGACCATGGCCGTCCGCCGCCGCGTCTTCGGCCATTCCCTCCGGCGCAATCGCGTGGCCGTTCGTGGCCGCGACGTTCGGTTCCGACGCCGGCGCTGCCTTCAGCCCGTCGATCGGGACCGACTTGAGCTCGATCATCCGCGCGCGAATTTCCTCGGTCGTGACGTCGGCCGGAATGGCGAACGCGAGCGACGCGGGGTCGCTCCCCTGCCCCGGCGCCATCTGGAGCGAAACACGACGCCCCTCGCGCGCCTTCGGCGTGAAGCAGGGCGCCCCGCAGCGGTAGCAGGCGTGGTCGCGGCAGTCTGGCGTCAGTGCCGCGGCGTAGGCCTTCCCCCGTTCGGCCAGGAGAAACTTCTTCACGACCGGCGTGCGGATGTGGTCCCACGGAAGCTGCTCGTCGAGATCGCGCGGGCGCAGGTAGACGTTCGGATCGATGCCCACCTGCTCGAACGCGCGCATCCAAAGGTCGAAGTCGAAACACTCCGACCAGCCGTCGAAGCGGGCGCCCAGCCGCCAGGCGGCCTCGAGCGCGTCGGCCGTCCTCACGTCGCCGCGCGCGAAGACCCCTTCGAGCAGCGTCGTCTTGGGATCCCGCCACTTGAGCCGCACGTTGTTCATGCCACGGAAGCCCAGCTTCAGCCGGTCGATCTTTTTCCAGAGGGTCGCCATGTCGTCCTGGACTTCCCACTGGAACGGCGTGTGCGGCTTCGGAACGTGCGGCGAGATGCCGACGTTGAAGTGCATCCGCTTGTTCCCGCCCTTCGCCCAGTTCTGCGACTTCCGGAGCACGTCGGCGATGCCGTCGATGTCGGCCTCTGTCTCGGTCGGGAGCCCGATCATGAAGTAGAACTTGATGCCGCCCCACCCCTGGTCGCGCGCCAGCTTCACCGAGTATTCGAGTTCCGCCTCGTCGATCCCCTTGTTGATGACGTCGCGCATCCGCTGCGTTCCCGCCTCGGGCGCGAACGTGATGCTCCCCTTCCGGCCCTGGCCGATCTTCTCGGCCACCGAGGGCGCCAGCGTTCCGACGCGGGTCGACGGGAGCGAGATCGAAACGCCGTACTCGTTCGTGAAGCGGTCGAGTTCGTGGAGAACGACGGGGAGCTGCTTGTAATCGGTGGTCGAGAGCGACAGGAGCGACACCTCGTCCCAGCCCGCGTGGACGATCCCGCACTGCACCTCGTTCGTCACCTGATCGGCGCGCTTCTCGCGAAGCGGGCGGTTCATGTAACCGGCCAGGCAGAAGCGGCAGCCGCGCGTGCAGCCCCGCATCACCTCGACTCCCAGACGGTCGTGCGTGACCTCGGTCGGCGAGATGAGCGGCTTCTCGGGGTAGTACGAGGGATCGAGCGACGGCACCCAGCGGAATCGGGGGCGCGAGATGGGCGTCCCCTCCATGGCCTCCCGGGCGACGAAGCCGTAGGGGTTCATCACCTCGGCGAAGAGAGACGGAACGTAGACCCCTTCCAGCGCGGCGAGGCGGCGAAGCATCTCGGCGCGCGGCATTCCGCTCGCGCGGCGCTCCGCGACCAGATCGCAGACCTCCTTCATGATCTCCTCGCCGTCCCCGATCACCACGGCGTCCACGAAGGGCGAGAAGGGTTCCGGATTGACCGTGCAGAGCCCGCCCGCGACGACGATCGGGTCGTCCTCGCGCCGATCCTTCGCCCGGAGCGGAATTTCCGCGAGGTCGATCATCGTCAGCATGTTGGTATAGGCGAGCTCGTACTGGAGCGAGAAGCCCATCACGTCGAACTCACGCGCGGGCGTGCGCGACTCGAGCGAGTAGAGGGGAATCCCCTCCGCTCGCATGAGCCGCTCCATGTCGCCCCACGGCGTGAAGCAGAGTTCCGCCAGGCCGTCCGGCCGGCCGTTCACGATGTGATAGAGAATCTTCAGCCCGAGGTACGACATTCCGATCTCGTAGAGATCGGGGAAGCAAAGGAGCACACGGACTTTGGCCTGCGCCGGGTCCTTCCGGGCCGCGTGGAGAAAGCTCCCCACGTAACGGCTCGGCTTTGTCACCAGCGGCAGGTACGCCTCGTCCAACAGACGTAGCTTGTCCATGCCCCTCCCTCGATCTCGATCAGTCGTGGCAAGTGGTTCGGAAATTTATCGTTAGAGGCAGCGTAGGGACAGGCCTCCCCTATTCCGCCAAGCCTGAGACTCTAGCACACGCCCCCGGGAGCCGCAACCTTCGCATGGGCCGTGGATTGCGTCCCTTCCGGATCGCCTCCGTGCGCGGCGGAGAGGGAGAGGATCCAGGATGGCGACGCTTCTTCGAGAACTTGCGCGGCGGAAAGGAGCGTGGCGCCGGTCGTGGCAACGTCGTCCACGAGCAGAAGAGGCCGACCCCGGGCTAGCGCTTCGGCCCCCGGCCGCAGCCGGAAAGCGCCGTCCACATTTCCACGGCGCGCCGCCGGATCGAGCCGCGCCTGGGGAGCGGTTTCGCGCCGGCGATCCAGAAGCGCCGCCACCGGCACGCCCCACCAGCGTCCCAGGCATTCGGCGAGGAGGTGGGACTGATCGAATCCGCGCGACGCCCGCCGCGCGGGGTGGAGCGGGACCGGCACGAGGAGCGATTCGCGGCCGAACGATTCGCGGAGCGCCGGAGGAGTCGGAACGAGCGAGGCGATCCAGGAGGCGAGGTGCGAGTTTCCCTCGTACTTGAACGCGCGGACGATCGCGTCGAGCGGCGCCTCGTAGGCGGGACCGGCCAGGAGGAGTCGATCCGAGCCGTGCCGCGGACAGGCGCCCTCGCCCGGCGCGGCGGTTCGGGCCGCATGGCCTTCCCCGCCGCCATGGAGGCAGCGAAGACAGAGCACGCTGCCGAGCCGGCCGATCGAGGCGTCGCACCCGGCGCAGACGGGCTGCCCCCGCTCCGCGGGGCCCCGGCAGCCCGCGCAGCGCCGGTCGGTCACCGCATCGAGCAAATCGGCCGCCGATTCCTCCAGCATTCGGTGCGCCGCTCCGAGCGCGCCCTTCCATCCACCACCCACCGCCCCCTCCTCCCTCCCACGCTCGCTCGCTACCCCGGCGCCGCCCGCGACAGCGCGCGTCGCATCGCCTCCAGCGGCGCTTCTCTCCCCGTCCAGTACGTGAAGGAAAGCGCTCCCTGATGGAGCAGCATGCCAAGGCCGTCCTCGAATGGACGGCCGGACTCCTTCGCCGCGCGCCGGGCCGCCGACGCGCGCTCGCCATAGTTGAGATCGATCACAGAAGCGGCATCGGTCAGGCGGCGCCACCACCCCGCTTCTCCGGCGGCAAACTCCGAAACCGAGAGCGCGCGGACCAGGAGATCGAACTCCCCGTCCTCCGCCGTCGCGTCGAGCGGCGCCGCGTTCCACGCGGTCCCTCCGTTTCGCCGCTCGCCGAACGCGGTCACCGACGCGGCGCGTGAGGAGTCGCGGGCCGCGACCGTGACCGCCGAGGCTCCGAGTGCCGCCAGATAGGGCGCCACCGCGCGCGCCGCCCCACCGGAACCGAGGAGGAGCACGCGGGCTCCCGATAGGGGGAGACGGAGTTCGCGCGCCCAGGCCAAGAATCCGAGTCCGTCCGTCGCGTGCCCTTCCCAGCCGCCTTCGATCCGCTTCAAGGTGTTCACAGAGCGAAGCATCTCGGCCTCCGGCGTGGCGCGCGCGAGGAGCGGCCATACCGCCTCCTTTAGCGGCGCCGTGAGATTCAGCCCCGCGAAACCCTCGGCGTGAAGCGCCGGGAGCGCGGCGCGGAGATCCTCCGCCGCCAGCTCGCGCGCCTCGTAGCGGGCCGCGATCCCCGCCGCGGCGAACGCGGCATGTTGCAGTACGGGCGAGAGGGAGTGGGAGACGGGCGTTCCGAGAACCGCGTACCGCACGGCGCTATGCCGTGGGCGCGGAGCCCGGGACGTCGGGGGCGGCTCCGCTCGCGGGCGCCGAGAGGGCGCCGGGGGCGGCCGGGCGCCGCGCGAGGTTGGCGAGCATCGCTAGCGACAGGAGAATCAATGCGCCGCTCAAGACCTGGTTCATGTTGAAGGAGAGTCCGCCGAGCGAGCCGATGGCGCTCGAGGAATCGTAGTAGCGCGAGAAGTCGAGGACGTAACGAAGCGCCGCGTCGATCGCGAGGTAGGTCCAGAAGAGCCACCCCTCGAAACGCGGCTTTCGATCCGCCGCGAGGAGCCAGAAGAAGATACCCAGCCCGGCCAGCGAGAGGTAGAGCTGCGCCGGGTGGAGCGGCACCCCCGGGAACACGAAGGAGGGGACGCTCTCCGCCGGGAAGTGGACGCCCCACGGCAGCGTCGTCGGAAGTCCGAAGCAGCAGCCGTTCATGAAACATCCCAGCCGTCCGATCCCGATGCCCAGCGCCATGCTCGGCGCCGCGGCGTCTCCGACGCGCCAGACGCGGATTCCACGCCGCCGCAGGTAGAGGATGCCCCCCGCGATCGCGAAGACGTATCCGCCGTAAAGGATCAGCCCGCCTTCCCAGAGACGGAGAATGGCGAGCGGATCGGAGGCGTAGTCGGCCCAGTGCGTGACCACGAAGAGGGCGCGCGCGCCCACGATGGCGAGCACCAGGAGCCAGAGCGAGAGCGTCTGCATCGGCTCCTCTGGGACCCCCCGCGCGCGGGCGCGCGACACGAAGATCTGGATCCCGAGGAGAAACGCGATGGCGAGGAGGAGCCCGTAGCTATTAAGCTCGAGGCCCTGGAACTTCCATAGGGTTGGATGCACGTCGGTCCTGGGTCAGTACTCCCGCCATCGCATGGCTACGTTTTGGATCAGGCCGATCTGGAGGAAGCTCGTCAGCAGCGACGTGCCTCCGTAACTAAGAAGCGGTAGTGGCAGGCCCGTGACGGGGGCCAGGCCCACCGTCATGCAGATGTTCACCAAAATATGGTACAGGAAGATCGAGGTCATGCCAATCGCGAGGAGACTCCCGAAGCGATTCCTGGCGCGATGGGCCACCCTCACGCCCCGGAGAATCAGCGTGAGATAGAGAAGCGTGACGACGGAGGCTCCCAGGAAACCGGTCTCCTCCCCCACGACCGAGAAGATGAAGTCGGTGTGCTGCTCGGGCAGAAAGGCGAGCCCCTTCTGCGTCCCGTTCATGAACCCCTTCCCCCACATCTGTCCCGAGCCGATCGCGATCTTCGACTGGATGATCTGGTATCCGGCTCCATACGGATCGCCGTTCGGGTCGAGGAACGTCGTGACGCGCTGGCGCTGGTAGGGCTCGAGGTGGTTCCAGACCTGCGGCGTCACGATGCCGACCATTAGATTGATCGCCACGACGATCAGGATCGGCATGAGGCGAAGCCGCGATCGATAGAGCACGAGCGCCAGAATCGCGGCGAAGAGGATCCAGACCGGGAGGAAGAACGAGAGGGCCACGTTGATGAGCGGCGTCACGAGGAGGAAGAGGTAGAGCGGCGGCAACCCCGCCCAGAAGAGCATCGTGATCACGATCATCAGGAAGGCCACCGACGTTCCGAGGTCGGGCTGCTTCAAGACCAGCGCGAACGGGATCGCGGCGAGGAGACATGGCTTGAAGAGAGACCGAATTTGCGTCAGATCGGTCTTTCGATCGGAGAGGATCGTGGCCAGGACGAGCACGGTGACGACCTTCGCCAGCTCCGACGGCTGGAACTTGAGCTGGCCCCATCCGAGCCACCGCTGGGCCCCGAGGCCGACGTGGCCGACGAAGAGCGTCAGGACGAGGAGTACCACGCCGACGCCGAAGAGGAGGTACGACAACTTCCCCTCGTAGACGCGGTACGGAAGGGCGGCGGCGACGGCCGCGGCGGCGAGCGCGATCCCCAGCCAGATGAACTGCTTGAGGTAGAGCCCCTGCTTCGCCTCCATGACGGGGTTGGCGGTCGCGCTGAAGACGAAGGCGATGCCGACGAACGCCAGGAGGATCGCCACCACCATGAGCGGCCGGTCGACTTCGGCGGCGAGACGCGAGTTCGCCATGTCAGCCCCTCCTCGGCACGGCGGCCGGCGCGCTTGGCGCGGCCTGTCGCGCCTCGACGCGCGCGCTCTCGGCCGCGGCAGGATGGAAATAGGCGTTCAGCACCTTTTGCGCGACGGGAGCGGCTTCCGAGCCGCCGTGCCCCGCGTTCTCGAGGAGGACCGCGATGGCGATCTCCGGCGCTTCCGCCGGCGCGTAGCAGATGAAGAGGGCGTGGTCCTCACCGTGCGGATTTTGCGCCGTCCCGGTCTTCCCTGCGACGTGCACCCCCTCCACCTTGGCAAGCCCCCCGGTTCCCCTCTGGTCGTAGACGACGGCCTCCATCGCTTCCTGGACGAGCCTGATGTCGCGCGGATTCAGCTCGAGCCGGTAGGACAGCGAATCGGGGTGCGCCGGCCCGTGCGGGACCTTCGCCCCTTCCCGGGTCGTCTCGCGAACGAGCCTCGGTCTCCACATCATCCCTCCGTTGGCGATCATCGCCGTGATCTGGGCCAGCTTCACCGGCGTGACCGACGCCTCCCCCTGTCCGATCGCGAGGTTCAGGATCAGGCCACGGCTCCAGCGCCCCACGCCGAATCGCTTGTCGTACCACGCGGGGTCCGGGAAGAGTCCGCGGCGCTCCTGCGGGAGGTCGATCCCCGTGCGCCGCGAGAGACCGAGCGTCTTCATGAAGCCGGAGAGCCGGTCGAGGCCCAAGCGGATGCCGAGTTGGTAGAAGTAGACGTCGCACGACTGCGCCATCGCGCCCCGAAGGGCCAGCGTGCCGTGCCCTCTCGGATTCCAGCAGCGGAACGGGCGGCTTCCGAACTGGAAGGCCCCGTCGCAGGTCTCGCGAAACGTGGTGCCCGGCTCGATGGCTCGCGTGCCCAGGCCGCAGAGGACGACGAACGGCTTCAGCGTCGAGGCGGGCGGATAGGCCGCCTGGATGGCGCGATTGAAGAGGGCGTGATTCTCCCCTTCGCTCAGCTCCTTCCACCGCTTGAAGCTGATTCCGGTCGCCAGTTCGTTCGGATCGAAGTTGGGGCGGCTGGCGAGCGCCAGGACCTCTCCGTTCCGCGGATCGATGGCGACGACGGAACCGCGCGCGCCGGGCGCGAACGCGTCCTCGGCCGCGCGCTGCAGATCGAGATCGATCGTGAGCGTGAGATCGGTGCCCCGCTTCGGCAGGATGGGGCGCTTGTCGCCCAGCAACTCCGCCTTCCGACCCAGCGCGTTCACCTCCACGAACCGCTTCCCGTCCACCCCGCGCAGCACCTTCTCGTGCTGACGCTCCACGCCATTGCGGCCGATCAGATCGCCGCGCAGGTAGTCCGTGTAGCGCGGGTCCTCGAGTTCCTTGTCGGAGATTTCGCCGACGTAGCCAAGGAGGTGCGACCCCATCGGCCCGAGCGGATAGCGCCGGAGCGGCTCCGATTCGACGTCGACTCCCGGGAGGGTGGAGGCGTGCTCCGAGACATAGGCAACCGATTTCATGTCGACGTTTCGCTTGAGCCGGATCGGGACGAACGAGCGACGTCGCTCCCGCTTCACCTTCTCTTGGATCTCCCGTGGATCCTCCCCCAGGATGACTCCCAGGCGCGCCACGGTGGAATCGAGAAGCGCGGGATGCCCCTGATACGCGGGGTCGTACGGATCGAGCGTGACCGTGAAGGAGGGGATATTGTCGGCCAGGAGCCGCCCCCGACGGTCTCGAATCTCTCCACGGGGGGCCGTGAGCACTTCCACGCGGATGCGGTTCTCCTCGGAGAGCTCCCGGTAGCGGGACCCCTGCAACACCTGCATGGCGAAGAGACGCAGAATCACGAAGGCGAAGATCAGGCCGACCGCCCAGCTGAGGATCCGTTCGCGCCGCGTGGAGTCGCGGACGGGGATCGGATCGAATCGCATCGCTAGGTCTCGTCCGTCAGGAGGCGGCGGCGCGTGAAGCGCTCCGCGACGCCGAGGAGGAGCAGGGTCGCGACCGTGGTGTAGAGCGCGGTCGGGAGGGCCTTGAGGAACATCTGCTTCACGAACTCGCCGCCGTCACCGCCCGTGGCGACCGCGTAGTAGAGAGTGTCGTGCACCAGGAGAGCGGCGAAGAAGAACGCGAATCGCACTCCGACGTTCGAGCGGTGGACCCGGAAGCCTGCCCTGGCGACCAGAAAGCCGACCACCGATTTGGCGAAGGCATTCAGGCCCAGCGGCCCCGAAGCGTCCAGATCCTGAACGAGCCCGACGCCGAATCCGCCGAGGGTTCCCGGGATCGGGCCGCGCATCCATGCGAAGTAGACCACGAACGCGACGAGAAGGTCCGGCCGGATCCCCCCGATCTCGATGCGATAGAGAAGCGTCGCCTGGAGCGAGATGACGACCAGGAGCACCATGCCGTCGCGGATCCCCTTCACGGCGCCGCGCTCCCCGTCCCGGTCCCCGTCGCGGTCCCGGGCGCCGTCGCGGCGGCCGGGCCCGTCGCGGGAGCCGCGGTCGTGTCGGCCGGCGCGTCCTCACCGAGGAGATCGCTCGGCGCCACCGAGCCCGCCGTGGCGGGCGTGTACACCAGCACCTGCTCCAGACCGCGGAAGTCGACGGCCGTCGCGACGACGATCTCCTTCATGAGTCCGTTCGGCTCGAGGGCCACGCGTTCCACGGTTCCGATTCGCACGCCCTCGGGGAAGATCCCGCCCTGACCCGACGTCACGACGAGGTCTCCGGGCTTCACGTCCTCTTGGGAGGAGATGTAGAGGAGATGGAGCTTCGGTTGATCGCCGAAATCCCAGCGGAGCACGCCCTCGACGCGCGTGCGCGCCACGCGGGCGGCCACGGCGCAGTCGCGATGGAGGATCGTGAGGACCCTCGCCTGGTGTGCCGTCGAGCGTTCCACGCGCCCCACCAGACCTTCCGGCGTGAGGATGGCGCGGTTGGCGGTGACGCCATCTTCCTCACCCTTGTTGAGCGTGAGGCTGCCGCCGAGGCGGTCGAGGCTCCGTCCGGCGACGTCCGCGGCGACGAGCGCGTAGGGATGACGTTGGTCGAGTTCGAGGAGTCGGCGAAGCCGCGCGTTCTCGCCGCGTTCGGCCCGCATCGCGTCCACCTCGATCCGTAGCGTCGCGACCCGCTGGCGCAGGCCCTGGTTCTCCCAGTAGACGCCGACGCCTCGTTCCACCCAGCCGGCCGCCCATTCCGCCGGCGCGAGGACCGTGTGCTGCAGAAACCAAACGACGCGCTCCTGGGCGCGTCGTTCGAGGAACATCATGCTCAGGCAGACGAGGGTGGTGACGACGAAGACAGTCCAGTCGGGACGCCGAAAGAGGAGATTCCGAAGCATCGGGGCTTACCCCGCGACGCTCAGTTGCGGACGACCGACATGAGCACCTTTTCGTACTGGGTCGGATCGTCGAGGATCTTGCCGGTACCGAGGACGACGCACGTGAGCGGGTCTTCGGCGACGGTTATAGGGAGATTTGTCGCCTCGCGGAGGAGGATATCGATTCCGCGGAGGAGCGAACCGCCGCCCGTCATGACGATGCCGCGGTCGACGATGTCGGACGCGAGTTCGGGCGGGGTCTTTTCGAGCGACTTGTGGAGGGCCTCGACGATCTGCTGCAGCGGCTCGTTGAGCGCCTCGCGGACCTCCACCGAGGAGAGTTTCATCGTCTTGGGGATGCCGGCCACCAAGTCGCGGCCCTTGATCTCCATCTCCTCCTCCACCTCGAGGCGGAACGCCGAGCCGATGCGGATCTTGATCATCTCCGCGGTCTGCTCGCCGATGAGGAGGTTGTAGGCCTTCTTCACATACTGGACGATCGCCTCGTCCATCTCGTCGCCGCCGACGCGAATCGACTGCTGGTTGACGATGGAGTTGAGGGCCATGACCGCGATTTCGGTCGTGCCGCCGCCGATGTCGATGATCATGTTGCCCGACGGCTTCCCGACCGGGAGGCCGACCCCGATTGCCGCGGCGATCGGCTCGGGCACCAGGAGCACCTCGCGGGCGCCCGCGTGCTGCGCGGAGTCCTGCACGGCGCGCTTCTCGACCTCGGTGATTCCCGAGGGAACGCAGATGATGATGCGCGGGCGCACCCACGTGCGGCGGCGCAGCGCTTTCTGGATGAACTCGCGGAGGAGGTCCTCGGTCTTCTCGAAGTCGGCGATCACGCCGTCCTTGAGCGGCCGGACGGCCACGATCTCGTCGGGTGTGCGACCGAGCATGGCCTTCGCTTCCCTGCCGACAGCGATGACCTTCCCGGTCGTGCGGTCAACCGCGACCACCGAGGGCTCGTTCAGGACAATGCCTTTACCGCGCAGATAGATGAGCGTGTTCGCCGTCCCAAGGTCGATGGCGACATCGTTGGAAAACACACCCATCAATTGGTCGAGAAACATCCGTGCCTCCCGAAGGCCTTGGGTCGACATGGTGGGCGACTCCCTTCGCCATTCCCGGGCGGGCATGGCGAGCTCTGGCGTACGAGCCTCGGGACCCTACCAAACGGGTACCCGGAGGCGCAACGAGATTCTCCTACGGAAGCTGCGTTGACAGGCCGAGATACGGGTGGTAGCGTGACGTCGAGGTTCGCCCTCGACGACGACCTGTTGGGAGGTATCGTCCATGAGTTGGTGGAACTTGAGAGAACTCGCCCGATTCACCATCGCCGGAGCGCTTTACTTGGCCCTGGCGATCCCCGCGGCCGCCGCGCCGCCCGCCGGGTCCGGCACCAGCAGCGACCCGACATCTCCGCTCGACCGCCGACTCGGCGCCCCGCCCGAATTCAAGTCTCTCGGGATCTCGAAGCCGATCTCGATCTTCGAAGGGACCGTGCTCGACATCAACGACCGGCCCGTGCCGAACGTCCTGGTCCAGCTCTTCGACGACGGGGAGCTGCTGGCCAGCACGACGACGGACGGAGGCGGGATCTACGACCTGAGGGCGGTCTACAATCTGAACGACGACACGACCTCGCTCCTCTGGTTCGTGACCCCGGACCGCGCCTTCATGCCGAAGGAACTGGTCCTCCGCGAGAGCAAGGCCGCGCTCGAGAACCACCTCGTTTCTCGCTGCGTCCCGCGCACCGCCTACGTGTCGGGGAGGCAGTTCCGCGTCTACCTCTTCGACCCCGCGAATCGGAACAAGGAGCTCGCGGAACTCGACTGCCTGCCGTAGCGATCGGCGACCGTGGCGTGAGAAGGTCGCTTCCTACGCCGCGGGAGATTGTCTCTGCAGTACCCGCATCGTCTCGGTCCGGCGCT
>JANOOP010000237.1:0-3342 GCA_031421415.1 Candidatus Eiseniibacteriota bacterium | reverse complement strand
AGCGGCAGCGCGCCGATCAGAAACCGGGCCCGATGGACAAGCACCTCCTGAAACTCGAGGAGCGGATTCGCGTGCTCGACGCCTTCCTTCGCGGCGAAGCGATCCTGCCGATTCCAGCCGCCGATCCCGTCGCCAATTGGACGACGGCGGCGGACGCCATCTCCGCCGCCGGCTATGCCGCGCTCGAAGCACGCGTGCGACCCACCGCGCCGGCGCACTATCCCTCCGCCTCCGCCATGGAGCGCGAGGTCCGCTACAACGCCGTCAATCCGACGCGCATCGCCTGGTTCCTGCTCCTCCCCGCGGCCATCGCCGCCGGGATGACGCTCGAGCGGGACCGCTGGCGCCTGCGATGGGTGGCGGGCATCGGCTCCGTGCTCGGTTTTGCGGTCATGACCTGGGGGATCGCCACTCGCTGGGACGTCGCGGGAAGAATTCCGGCCTCGAACATGTACGAGTCGATGCTCTTTCTCGGCTGGGGCGTCGGCCTCTTCGGCGTCGTCTCGCTACTCTTCCGGAATCGGATGCTGATCTTCAACGCCGGGGCGATGTCGGCCCTCGTCTACCTGCTCCTCGACCGGATCCCAATGGACTCCTTCATCCGGCCGATGCCGCCGGTCCTTTCGGGCACGCCGTGGCTGGCCATCCACGTGCCGATCATCATGGTGAGCTACTCGGTCTTCGCGATCGCGACGTTTCTCTCCCACATGGTCCTGGGCGTCAGCATCTTCGCCCCCGCGAAGCGCGCGACCGCCGCCAAGTGGAGCGGCCTCCTGTACTGGTATCTCATGGTCGGCTCCATCCTCCTGATCGCCGGAATCCTTACCGGGTCCATCTGGGCGGCCTCGTCGTGGGGGCGCTACTGGGGCTGGGATCCCAAGGAGGTCTGGTCGCTGGTGGCCTTCCTCGCCTACATGGCGATCCTCCACGCGCGCTTCGACGGCATGATCGGTTCGTTCGGCGTCGCGGTCTGCTCCATCGCCGCCTTCTGGACGATCTTGATGACCTACCTCGGCGTCAACTTCGTCCTCGCCGCGGGTCTCCATTCATACGGGGCCGGAAGCTCCAGTCTCGTCCGCATCATGGGAGGCATTCTGCTGGTCGAGGTCGCGTTCGTCCTCGCGGCGTGGCGCGCGGACCGAGCCGCGCGCCAGGGGTAAGTTTCCCGGGCTACCTGCCGATACCGTGAGGAAGGGGGGATGCGTCCGGCGTCCCCCCGCCAGTCCACGCGTACGAGGATCAGGGAGCCCCGAGCCATGCCGCTGCGACCGATGGAGAAGCTCCGGGGCCTCTCCATCACCCACTACCGGGCCAGGTACGTCCTCCTCTCGTTTCTTCTCACGTTCGTCTACGCGCGTCTCTTCGTGCTCGTCATGGCCGTGGGATGGTTCCCGAACATTCACATGAGTTGGGGCGAGACGCACGTCCACCACCTGAGTCTCGGCATTCTCTTGCTCGCGGGCGTGGGAGCGGCGGTGCTTCTGCTTCGGCTCGGGGCGGACGGTCTGAGGCTGGCGGCGGTGGTCTATGGGATTGGCCTGGCGCTTACGTTCGACGAGTTCGGCATGTGGCTCCACCTGGAGGACGTCTACTGGCAGCGCGCCAGCTTCGACGCGATCGTGGTGATCGCCGCCTTCCTGGGAATCGTCGCCGCCGGACCGTCGCTGAAGCGCCTTCGGCCCCGGCACTGGAAGGCGGCGGTGGGGCTCGGCCTCGCCGTGGCGCTCTTCCTGGCCTTGGTTTTCATTCCGCTCTGGAGCGCGGGTCGGAATTTCGGGGCCCACCTTCGGTAACCCCCGCGCGACGCTTCCCTCGTGCCGTTACTTGCCGAAAATGACCTTCATCGTCATCTCGAGAGCCTCATCCCACGTTTCCGCCACGGCGATCGGGACATCAACGGAGGCGAAGCCGACACACATCACGTCCACCGCTCTCGACTTGGGCCCGACGGCGATCGCCTGATCGACCCAGGTGGAGAGGCCCAGCCGTGCTGCCCGCTCCTGAGCTTCTTCGCGTGTCATCATGACCCCCTTCGTCCCGAACCAGGTCCTCCTGGCTCATGTGTTGAGATACGCATGGGGCATGCCGGATGCGCCCTTAATGGGGGGCGCGGAGCGATGGGTTTCTATCCTGTGTCGGGAGTGATCGTTACGCGAGAAACGGACCGGAATGGCGGGACTCTTCGGGAGGCGGAACGGTCCGGTGTTTGCCCAGATCGAGCCAGGTGTGACGAATTCTCCCCACCCCGGAGGGGCGGAGCGCGCTATCGCTTCTTGAATCGCTCCATCCAATTCACGACCACGGTGGTGGCGGGGAGTTCGGAGGCTCCCCTGGCGCGGCGAACGAAGAACCGCTGCCCGTCGGCCGAAACGTCATAGTTTCCGCCGTAGCGATCAGGGTCCCACGAGATCGAACGGAATAGTTCGCGCGGATTGCCGAGCGCGACGGTTGGCTCGGTCGAAACGTCCACGGCCATCATCCGATTGCCGGCGCCGAGGAAGTAGATCTCCCTACCGTCTCTGCTCCATTTCGGGTCGCGCCCGCCCTCGGTCGAAACCTGCCACTTTCCACTTCCGCCCTGGAGCGATTGGACGTAGACGTCCCGGCGCCCCGACTCGTCCGAAGAGTAGAGAAGCCATCGACCGTCGGGCGAGAAGCGGGGATCGCCCTCGACGAATGGAGTGACTACGACGGGCCGGGGAGTTCTTGTCCCGTCCAGGGGGAGAATATAGACGCCCCCGGCGGACCCACCCCTGATGCAGGCCAGGAACTTCCCATCACGGGACCAGTCGGCGACACCAAAAGCGACGTCCCCCTGATAGAAGAGCGACTCTGCCTGAATGCCGTCCGAGGGCTTGAGGAAGATGGCGTCTCGCCCCAGACGGTCCGAATTGAACGCGATCCGCGAACCATCGGGGGACCAGACCGGCGTGTACTCCATGGTGGGCTCGAACGTGAATCGCGAACTTACGCCGCGAGCGACATCGGTGATCCATAGATCGGCATTGCCCGCCGCGCGTGTGGTGGCAACCCGGCGACCATCGGGAGATATGGCGACATTGTAGATGTTCCCCGGTTCTCCCAGCGCCAGGACCTCTCTCCCCTCTCGATCGAGAGCGATGACCTGCGTTTCGCCGCCGGCCGTGCCTCCGCGAAAGACGAGGGCCGAACGCGACGTGGAGAAATCTGCGTTGGAGGTGGTGCCGCCACCCGCCGCGACGTCGTCCACGATGGGGAAGGGGTCGCCCTTGAACCGAAGGCCGCGAGCGTCGAAACGCTGCGCCAGAAGCGCCCGCTCACGCGCGTAGACGATGTAGCCCGGCTCCGCGTATTCGATCCGGG
>JANOOP010000236.1:0-1987 GCA_031421415.1 Candidatus Eiseniibacteriota bacterium | reverse complement strand
ACTCATCGGGAAGTTGGGCGGAATGCCAGACCGCGACAATCCACACGGTCCGGCCCTCGACACGGCAGAAAAAACCGTACGGCGGTACGATGACCTCTCGATACGGAAGGTCGGGAAATTCAGGGATCGCGCGTCCGGACTCCGGAAACTTCAGAAGCCGACGCAGGACTTTCTCAGTCCGTTGCCGGAATCGAGCCGCAGCGGATGGTCGATCCTGGCGAACGTACTCCAGCGCGGCAAGAAACACCTTATACGGATGGCGCCGACAGTCCATTTCCTCGTATTCAGGGCTACCCTCGGTGACGTGCGAGAGGAGGAGCCTCGGCGGAAGGGCGCAACTCGGCAAGACCCTGAACAATGCGGTCCGGGCGAGCGTCGTGACCGACCGGCAGACCAGTCCCCTGGAGATCGATCCAAATGCTGTAGATCCCGAGTGTCTGCGGCGGCGCCACGTCCCACTCCAGATTGTCGCCGATCATCCACGCGTCGGCCGGCGCGGCGCCCAGACCGTCGAGGGCGCGTCGGTAGACGCGAGGATCAGGTTTGCCGAATCCGAGCTCGCCTTCGATCATGATGAGGTCGAAAAGCGGAGACAAATTGAAGCGATCGATCTTTCGCCGCTGAGCCGCCGCGGCTCCGTTGGTGACGAGGGCGAGGCGGCACCCGCTCTCCCGGAGCCAGATGACCGTTTCGATCGAACCGGCGAAGGGTCGCATCTCTCGGTCGCGGAGCGCGCCGTATGTCGTCGCGATTCGCGTCGCGAGCGAGGGGTTGTGCGCGCCAAGTTCGCTGAGAGCCATCGCCGCAACCTCGGCCCGCGCCGCGTCGAGGTCGAGACGCCCCACGCGGTGCCTCTCGGCGTCGGCCCAGTACCATCGCCGCACGCGCTCGATCGTCCCGAGCAACGCGGCCGGAGCGAGCGTCCCTAGCTCGGAGTGATGCGCGGCGCACGCCTCTGGCCAGCAGCGCGCGGCCGCGCCGCTGTCGTCGAGGATCGTGTCGTCCAGATCGAGGAGGACGGCTCGGGGAAGACCGGTCATGGTCTGGCCGGCACGATGTCCCGGTTCATGTGGAACACGTTCCGCGGATCCCACTTCGCCTTGCTCTCGGAGAGCCGCTCGAGTCCCTTGCCGAGCGCCGCCTCGGTGCGCTCGGGACCCTCGACCTCCGTCAAAAAGTTTAGTGGAGGCACCCTCAGCTGCTCCGGCGATGCTTCGCACGAAGGCGCGAGAGGGGCCAAGAGAATCGCCCGAAGAAGCCGCGCGGGAATTGTTCTTCGCCGAGAAAGCCGACGCGACGCGGCTGCTGCTCCGGCGATTCCTTGCGTGAAGGCCAGTAGGCCGTGCCGAAGATCCAGTCCCACACGCTCAGACAGATGGCGAAATTGACTCCGAAGTGTCGGCCGGTCGGCAGGTCGTGGTCGTGATGCCACACGTGCATGCGCGGCGAGTTGATGACGTATCGTAGCGGCCCCCAGGAGATGTCGATGTTGCTGTGATTCAGGTGCCCGATCAGGGTACCGACCACGGCGATCACGAGAATGACCCCGCCGTCGACTCCGAGGACGATAAGCGGAAAGTACGTCAAGCCCTGATAGACGACGACTTCCATCCAGTGAAATCGGAAGTTGCCGATCCAGTCCAGTTCCTGGATCGAGTGATGGACCTTGTGGAACTCCCAGAGCCAGGGAACGCGATGCAGCAGGTTGTGAATCGCCCATTCGAGAAAGTCCTTCATGACGAAGAACACCACGAATTGCACGAGCAGCGGTTGGCCGGCGATGAGGTTCAACGCCTTCGCCCGATCGATCGCGGGAAGGGCCCACGCGAAGAGGAACGCCGCGACCGACGCCACCAGGAGGCCGACGTAATGGCCGTTGAAGAAGAGCCAGAACAGATCCTGCCCGAACTGCCGGCGCAGCATCCGCTGCTGCTTTCGCCACGGCCAGATTCGCTCCAGGATCATGCAGAGCACGGATACGACAAGA
>JANOOP010000235.1:0-1998 GCA_031421415.1 Candidatus Eiseniibacteriota bacterium | reverse complement strand
CGGGCGGCTGAGGTCCGTCCCAGCTCCTCCATGAATTCGCGCCGCAGGCACGCCTCGATCGTCTCGCCGGCGTCCTGCTTTCCGCCCGGGAATTCCCAGCGTCCTCCCTGGTGATCGTGGTCGTGCCGCCGAGCGATCAGGACCTCGGTTCCATTCCAAAGAATTCCGGCGGCTACGTCGTATCGTCGCATGGCGATCGCAAGACGGTACGGAACCGCCGGGGAACCGTCAACGGGAGGCGTGGAACTTGGCGCGGGGCCCGGGCTTCGCGCGGGGATCGGCGAGGTCTACTCCGGAATGGAATAGAGAAACGCGCGGCGGAGGTGCGGAGGCCGCTGATCCGGATCGAACCCGCCGCGCAGCCAGCCGAGCCACGCCACCGCGTCCTCGCGGGTCAGCGACTCCGGCAGGAACTCGATCGCGCCGTAGGAGAATCGGTCTCGGCTCCATCCCAGGTTCGAGCGCTTGTAGAAGAAGGCGCAGAGGCGGTCCTTGTTCTCGCGCGGACGGAAGAGCTTCATGCGGCAGCGGAGGGCCGCGGCATCGTCGCCCCCGCGCGGCGCGATTTCCAGGATGCCGTCCCGCTCCTCGACCTCGAAGGCCTCGGCCCGTCGCGCCGCGATCGTACGGACCGCGTCGAAGACTTCCCGCAGCGAGGCCTCGCGTGTCGCGCGGCCGCTCGCCGCGGTGGTTCCCATCGCCTCCGCCTCGCAGCGATCGGTCTCGGCGCCGTTGCCGCCCGCCACCTTCGCCCGCGCGAGGAGAGCGTCGAGGGAAGCCTGTGGCATCTTCCGCCGCCGCGCCTTCCAGGCGAACAGGGGGCGCGCCAGGGTGCGCACCGCCGCCAGCCGCACATCGTAAAGCGCGGTGGCCAGGCCGGGCTCGGCAAGATCGCGCGCGTCGTCCGGCTGGACGATCAGGCTCACCTCGATGTTCGGCGCCGCCCCGATCGGGATGCCGTTCTTCCGGCACGCCTCGTAGACGTGCGCGAAGATCTGCCGCATCTCGTCGTAGCGGGGGACGGGATGCCGCTCCATCTCCGCTCCGATCACGGGGCGAAAGATGCAGACGGTGGGGAAGGCGCCGAGCGACGTGATGTAGTCGATGGCGCGGATCGTGTCCTCGATCGGTTCCACCCCCGCGATGATCTCGCCCGAGACGGCGCCCTTCCCGAGCCGCTTCGCGGTGTACTCGAGGGCACGGAAGAATGGTTCCTGGCCGCCGGTCTTCTGCTTGCCGGGGAGATAGCGGGCGAAGTATTCGGGATTGTGGAACTCGTAGCAGAAGGAGAAGTGATCGGCGCCGAGTTCGATCAGCCGGTCGTACTGCTCCAGGTCGCGCGTGGGATAGAGTTGCACGCCGACGAGGGCGCCCACCTCTTCCTTGATCGCCTTCACGTAGGGTGCCGCGTGGGCGAGGTCGCGCCCCGACTGGTAGCCGCTGTTGAAATGAACGAACGTGACCCCCGAATCCTCCTTCGCCGCGCGCGCCACCTCCACGACGTCGTCGAGATGCTTCTGCGCCACCTCGTTCACGCCGACGTTCGAGCCGGTGGTGCAGAAGCGGCAGTTCTGCGCGGGATTCGAATACCAGAAGAGGCAGGAATTGGAGATGTAGATCCCGAGGTAGGTTCCCTGGAGCACGCCGACTTTTCCCCTCTCGGTGCCACGGGAGGTCCGTTGCGTGTACCAGGAGGGCTCCTGGGGAATGCGGACCGCGTAGCGCTGTTCGACTCTCTCGTCGGTCAGGTAGTAGCCGCCGCCGTCCCGCGCCAGGAGATAGGGGGAGCGGCGCGCGAAATCCTCCTCCACCGGCACGTTCAGCCAGATATCTTTCCGGCCGCCCGGAAGGACGAGTTCGAGCCCCGAGCCGAGCCCGGCACGGGTGCGCGCGACCATGCGCGCATCTTCCGCGAGGTGGCAGGAGGGATCGATGCGGAGCCCGTTACAGAAGAGATCGATCTCGAGCTCGCATGGACTTCGGCGAAAATTCATCTGG
>JANOOP010000234.1:0-13316 GCA_031421415.1 Candidatus Eiseniibacteriota bacterium | reverse complement strand
CCGGTGGCGCTCGATCTGAGGCTCGACGCCCGGGATCGCGTGGTGCTCGTGACCGGCCCGAACATGGGCGGGAAGACGGTCGCGATGAAGACGGTCGGGCTCCTGGCGCTCCTCGCGATGTCGGGACTTCCGGTTCCGGCTTCATCGGGAACGCGAGTCCCGTGGTTCGACCGGCTACTCTGCGACATCGGGGACGAACAGTCGCTTCAGGACGACGTGAGCACGTTTCTCTCGCACCTGCGCCGCCTGGGAGAAGCGGTGCGGCTGGCCACGTCGCGGAGCCTCGTGCTCCTCGACGAGCTCGGCTCGGGGACCGATCCGGCCGAGGGCGCGGCGCTGGGCCGGGCAATTCTAGAATCGATTCGCGACCGCGGCGCGCACTGTGTGGCGACGACGCATTTCGGGAGCCTGAAGACGTTCGCACACGACGCCGATGGCGTGCGGAACGCCTCCATGGCCTTCGACGAGGAGGCGCTTCGCTCGCTCTTCCGGCTCGTGGTCGGCATCCCCGGCGGAAGCCGCGCGCTCCAGGTGGCCGAGCGCTTCGGCATGGACGGGTCGGTGCTGGCCCGGGCGCGTGTGCTCCTCCCCAAGGGGGAGCAGGATCTCAACCGCCTGATCGAGGAACTCGGCCGCCTGCGGAAGGAGGCCGAGGCGGAACGCGTGGAGCTTTCGCGCACGCGCTCGACCCTCGCGCTGCGCGAAGGGGAGCTGAAGACGGCCCGCGACCGGCTGGACGCGGAGCGGAAGGAACGGAAGCAGAGCGAGCTGGAGGCGCGCCGGGAGCTGCTGCGTACTCTGGAGCGGCAGATCGACGAGTACCGGAAGCGGCTCCGGACCGAGGGAAAGGCGAGCCACGAAACCCTGCGCGAGGTGCGCGGCGCGGCCCGCTCCATCGAGGAAGCGATCGAATCCGAGACCGAGCGGTCAACGATGCAGGCCGGACCGCCCGTCCAATCAGCGGCGCCCGGCGATCACGTTTCGATCCCGGCTCTGAACGCGACCGGCGTGATTCTCTCGACACCCGACGCGGATGGACGCGTCCGGGTGAAGATCGGCGGCGCGACGGCGGTGCTTCCGATGGCGCAGTTGCGCCGGGCCGGCGGAGCCGCCGAGGCGCGCGCTGCGGCGGAATCGGGGGCCGAGCGGCGCGGCGATCGCGCCGGGGCCGCGCAGACGCCGCTTCGCCGTGAGTCGGGCGCCGAGACGCACGATGTGGAGGAAGTGGGGACCGAGATCGACGTGAGGGGATTCGAGGCCGACGACGCGGTCCGCGCCGTGGAGCGTTTCATCGAGGACGCGGCCATGAGCGGGCACCAGACGGCGCGGATCATCCACGGCAAGGGGAAGGGAATCCTGCGCGATCAGATGAAGCGCTTCCTTTCGCGGAATTCGCTCGTGAAGGAATTTCGCCTCGGGGAGATCCGGGAAGGGGGCACGGGCGTCACGGTCGTGACGCTGTCGTAGGAACGCCATGAACCCGCCCGGCGCCGAAGAGGCGAAAGAGGCCGTTCGCGGCGCCACCGACATCGTCCAGCTGATCGGCGAGAAGGTGAGGCTGCGGCGCGTCGGGACGCGGTGGAGCGGGCTCTGTCCGTTCCACAACGAGAAGACGCCCTCGTTCACCGTGAATCCGGAGCGCCAGATCTGGCACTGCTTCGGGTGCAACAAGGGCGGCGACGTCTTCGCGTTCCTGATGGAAACCGACAAGGTCACCTTCCCGGAAGCGCTGGCGATCCTGGCCGAGCGCGCGGGGATCGAGCTTCCCAAGGGGGATCGCGGTCCCGGCGCGGCGGTTCGCGACCGGTTGCTCCAGGCGAACGCGCTGGCGAGCGACTTCTACCAGGCGTCGCTTCGGTCGGAGGCGGGCGCGCCGGCGCGGGCCTATCTCGCCGGGCGCGGGTTCAAGGGCTCGATGCTCGACGTCTTTCACGTCGGGTGGGCGCCCGATCAGTGGGAAGGGCTGGCGACGGCGCTGGGGAAACTCCTTCCGGCGAAGACGCTGGAGGAGGCGGGGCTCACACTCCGTCGCGGCGACGGTTCGCATTACGACCGGTTTCGCAACCGGATCATTTTCCCAGTGGAAACGGCGCCGGGGAAGACGGCGGGTTTCGGCGCTCGCGCCATCGCGCCGGAGGATCAACCGAAGTATCTGAACTCGTCCGAGTCGGCGGTCTTCCGGAAAGGGAGCCTCCTCTTCGGACTGCCGCAGGCGCGGTCGGCGATACGGGAGCGAAAGGAAGTCCTGGTGGCCGAGGGCTACCTGGATGTCCTCCGGCTCCACGAGGCGGGCTTCACGAACGCGGTGGCGACGTGCGGAACAGCGCTCACGCTCGAGCACGCGCGGGGTCTGGCGCGCTTCGAGGCGGGCGTGGTGCTCGTTTACGACGGCGACGCGGCCGGTGTGCGCGCGGCGGATCGCGGGCTCGACCCGCTGCTGGGCGCGGGGCTCGCGGTGCGCGTTTTGCTCCTCCCCGCGGGGGAGGATCCGGACTCGTTTCTGGCGAAGTCGGCCCGCGAGGCGTTCGCCACGCTGTTGGCGGAGGCGCGCGACGTTCCGGGATTTCTCGCGGAAGCGACGATTGGCGGCGGCGGGCCTGCGGGCGCGGACCCATCGCTGGAAGCGCGGGTACGACGGTTCGTGGGACTTCTGCGGCGAGTGGAGGATCCGATCCGCCGCCGGCTTCTGGTGAGGCGGGGAGCGGAGGCCTTTGGGTTGGAGGAGGGAGTCCTCCTGGAGGCAGCGGCGAAGGGCATGTCGGGCGCGGGGCTGAAGAGCCCTCGGCCGGCACGCCCGGCGGAGGGTGCCCCGGGTGGCGCCGCGAAGCCGCCGGACGGGGTTCCGAACGGTGCCCCGGAGGGGGGTGCAGCGGCTTCTGAGCGGCCCGCCGTGACGGCGGAGAAGCTCGACCCGGCCGAGCGGGAGCTGGCTGCCAGAGCGCTGACGGAGGAAGGAGCCTTGCGGGCCATCCTCGAGGCGGGCGGGATCGCCTGCTTCGTGACGCCGGAGCTTCGCGAGATCTTGGCCCCATGGATCGAGGCGGGGCAGCCTCCCCTGGGGGGAGAGCGGGACCGGCTGGTCGACGAGCATCCCCTGGTTCGGGGGATCCTGGCCGTCCATCCGGTGGAGGATGCGGTGCCGCTCGACGAGCAGCAGCGGACGGCCCGGGGCTTGATCGAGCGTCTGGAGGAGCGCCGGCTTCGCGCGGCGATCCAGGTTCTCGATCGTGCCATTCGTGAAGCAGAACAGTCGCGGGACGCCTCGCTGGGACGGCTGGTGGCCGAACGGCGGGATCTCGCATCAAAACTTCATCAACGAAGCCAAAGTCCGGTTTCATAGCGTTCGCGTCACCGACAAAGGAGAGTCCCAGGGATGAAGCGCGAGAAGGTGGATCGCCTTCAGGATTTGAAGGCGCTGGCCGGCAAGCAGCAGTACCTGCTTCACGACCAGATCGAGACCTTCCTGGACGAGAGTGCGTCCGTCGACGAGATGGACGAGGTCTACATCGCTCTCAACGACTGGAAGGTCGACATCTTCGATACCCACGAGGAGGCGCAGCAGAAGCTGCGGATCAAGCGGCGCGAGGAAAAGCGTCCTCCCGACAAACAGGTGGCGGCGCCGAGCGTCAAGTACGACGACCCGGTTCGCATGTACCTCCGCGAGATGGGGCGCGTCCCGCTCCTCGACCGGGAGGGCGAGGTCGAGATCGCGAAGAGGATCAAGGCCGGAGAGCGGCAGATCTGCAACGCCCTCTTCCGCTCGCCGCCCATTCTCAAGGAGTTCCTTGCCTACGGCACGAAGCTGAAGCAGAACAAGGTCCGCGTGGAGGACTTCACGCAGATCGACTTCGGCAACTGGAATCCCGAATTTTCTCCGAAGAAGGAGCGGGCCCGCGCGCTCAAGGCGCTGGACAAGATCCGCTCGGATTTCGCGAAGCTGGCCAAGCACCAGGAGAAGCCGGTCGGCCGGCTCTCGGACGAGAAGAAGTAGCAGCATCACGACAAGTTTCGCGCGCTCGACGAGGAACTCCTGCGCGACATCCAGGACCTGAACGTCAACAACCGGCTCATCGACCGGATGGCCGGGCGCGTGAAGGAATCCGCGCGCTTCGTCGACGAGTGCGAGAACGAGTTCGTCGAGCTGGAGCAGAAGTGGGGGAAGACCGGTGAGGAGATCGCCGCCTTCCTGCGCCGCGCCAAGAAGAGCAAGAAGGATGCAATCCAGGTCAAGCGGGAGGCGCACCTCGACGCCGACGATTTCGAGATCTACGACCGCGCGGTCAAGAACGCCCGGAAGAAGATCCGGAAGGTCGAGGAAGAGGCGAACATGTCGCGCGACGACATCAAGGAAGTCGCGCGCGAGATCCGCTCGGGCGAGATTGCCCGCGACAAGGCGAAGCGGGAGATGATCGAGGCGAACGTCCGCCTCGTGATCTCGATCGCCAAGCGCTACACGAACCGCGGTCTGGAGTTCCTGGACCTGATCCAGGAGGGGAATAGCGGCCTCATGCGCGCGGTCGACAAGTTCGACTACCGGAAGGGCTACAAGTTCTCCACGTATGCCACCTGGTGGATCCGCCAGGCGATCACGCGCGCCATCGCCGACCAGGCACGCACGATTCGCGTGCCGGTCCACATGATCGAGGCGATCAACAAGGTCGTCCGCACGTCGCGGCGATTGGTGCAGGAACTGGGCCGCGAGCCAACGCCCGAGGAAGTGGCGGTGCGGCTGGCGATGCCGGTGGACAAGATCAAGAGCGTGCTGAAGGCGGCGCAGGAGCCGATCTCCCTCGACCGTCCGATCGGCGAGGACGACGATTCCAGCCTGGGCGATTTCATCGAGGATACGTCGGTCGTCTCTCCCGCGCAGGCCGCGGCCTTCTCGATGCTGAAGGACGAGGTGAACGAGGTGCTGGAGACGCTGAGCAAGCGCGAGGCGCGGGTCATTCGCCTCCGCTTCGGGCTCACCGAGGACGGCTGCCCGCGGACGCTGGAGGAGGTGGGCGCCACGTTCAACGTGACGCGCGAACGCATCCGCCAGATCGAGGCGAAGGCGCTCCGGAAGCTCCGCCATCCGACGCGGAGCCGGCGGCTCAAGGGATACATCGAGGCCATGTGACTGCGGGCGGCGTCGGCGACTTGACCCTGCGGCGAGCAGGGTGCTAGATTGGCCCGCTCCGGTACTTGACTCGAACCATGCGCACAATGCGGGCCCATAGCTCAGCTGGTGAGAGCACCCGGCTCATAACCGGGCGGACCTTGGTTCGAGTCCAAGTGGGCCCACTCTTTCGACACGAGGCGAAGCGGGCGGTTAGCTCAGTTGGTAGAGCGCTGGTATCACAAGCCAGAGGTCGCAGGTTCAAACCCTGCACCGCCCACCATGTTCGGGGAGCGTGCCATCGCGCTCCCCGTTTTTTCATCCCTGGGAGGCGTATCCGGTGACCGTGCTGCCTGAACTCGCCCTTCTTCTGGAACTCCAGCGGCGCGACGCGGCTCTGGCCGAGAGCAAGCGTCGCCAGGACGAGACTCCGAAGCGCCGCCAGGCGCTGACCCTGGGGCTCGACCGCGCGCGAGCGTCGCTTCTCGGCATCCGGAAAGAGCGGGAGGCGGTCCGGCTCGCGCGGCGCGTGCTGGAGAAGGAAGCGGAGTCGTTCCAGGCGGAACTGACCCGGCTGGAGAAGCAGCTCTTCGACGTGAAGACGAACGAGGAGTTCACGGCGATGCAGCACCAGATCGCCAACGTGAAGTCGAAGCGCTCCGACCGCGAGACCGAAATTCTCGAGCTGATGGATCGGGAGGAATCGCTCACAGCCGGTGTGGCGAAGGGCGAAGCGGCCGTGGCCGAGGCGGAGCGGGCGCTGAAGGACGGAAACGCGGCGCTCGACGCGGAGGCGGCGGCGCTGGATGACGAGGTTTCCGAGCGGACGCACGTCCGCGACGAGGGGCGCGCCCCGATCGGCGCACCGACGCTCGCGAAATACGACCGGCTCTACGCCGGCCGGGAGGGGCTCGCGATCGCGGAGGTGAAGAAGGGGGCCTGCGCCGCCTGCCATCACACGCTCTCGGCGCACGAGCTTCAGCTCGCCAAGCAGGCCGAGGCGATTCGCGCCTGCGAAGGGTGCGGTCGCATCCTGATCTATCTCGAATCAACCGCCGGATAGGCGAGAGGGGAGTTCGTCATCGGTTCCCTGAAGCACCTCCTGCCCTACCTGCTGCGTCACCGCGGGGCGCTCGTTCTCGGCGCCATCTCGGTCGTGCTCACGAATCTCTTCCAGGTCTGGACGCCCTGGCTGGTCCGGGGTGCCGTGGACCACCTCCAGGTCGGCGCCCCACCCCAAGGGCTCCTCCGGGACGCCGGGCTCATCCTCCTCGCGGTCGCGCTACAGGGCGTCTTCCTCTTCACCATGCGCTGGTCGCTCATCCGCGCGTCGCGCATCATGGAGTACGAACTCCGGAACGACATCTTCCGTCACATCGCGCGGCTGCCGGCGCGCACCTATCGCACGCGAAAAGTCGGCGACCTCCTCTCCCGCGCCACCAACGATCTCGATGCCGTCCGGAACTTCCTCGGACCTGGCATCATGTACTTCGCGAACACCTGCGCGACCTTCGTCATGGCGGTCACGGTGATGTGCCGGATCGACTGGCGCCTCACCCTGATCGCGCTCCTTCCGCTTCCGATCCTCTCCTTCCTGGTGGCGCGCCTCGGCGCGAAGCTCCACCGCCACTACGAGGCGATCCAGGAATCGTTCGCCTCCATGACCGCGAAGGCCCAGGAGACGCTCTCCGGCATCCGCGTCGTGAAGGCGCACGTGGAGGAGGAAGGGGAATACGACGCATTCAAGAAGATCCACGACGTCTACCTGGAGCGAAACCGCGAGATGATCAAGCTCCAGGCCGGCATGTGGCCGACCATGTCGCTCGTCGGAGGCATCGCGGCCGCGGTCGTCCTGTGGGTGGGCGGCTCGGCGGTCGTGGCGGGGCGGATCTCGCTCGGCTCGCTGGTCGCGTTCCAGATCTACCTGGCCATGCTCCTCTGGCCGATGATCGCCCTCGGATGGGTGACGAACCTCTTCCAGCGGGGCGCCGCCTCGATGGGACGGATCCAGGCGATTCTGGAGGAGCCGGCCGAGGAGGACGTGGACCGCTTGGGCCCGCTGCCGACGAACGACGTCACCGTGGAGCTGCGCGGGGTCGGCTACCGCTACCCCGGGACCGACCGCGACGTGCTTCGCGACGTGAACCTCACGGTCCGCCCGGGCGATCGTGTGGCGCTGGTCGGAAGGACGGGCGCGGGGAAGACCACGCTCCTCCAGCTGATCGCGCGCCTCGACGAACCGACGTCGGGGGCGATCGCCGTCGGCGGGGTTCCAACCGCGTCGTGGGCGCGGAGCACGCTCCGGAGGCGCTTCGGCATCGTGCCGCAGGATACCTTCCTGTTCTCCGACACGATTCGCGCCAACATCGGATTCGGCTACGCGGATGGAGAAGCGGCCCCCGACGCCCTGCTCGTGGCGCGGCGCGCGGGGCTGGAGAGCGACCTCTCCCAGTTCCCGCAGGGCCTCGACACCACCATCGGAGAGCGCGGGATCACCCTGAGCGGCGGCCAGAAGCAGCGCGTGGCCCTGGCGCGGTCGCTGGCGCTGGAGCGCCCCGTGCTCCTCCTCGACGATTGCTTCGCCAGCGTCGATCCCGGAACGGAGGAGCGGATCTTGGAATCGCTCTTCGACCTTCCGACCAAGCCGACGATCCTCCTCGCGACCCACCGCCGCTCGGCGCTCCTTCGCGTCGACCGGATCGTCGTCCTCGACGGAGGGCGAATCGTCGCCACCGGCTCGCACGAGGAACTTCTGCGAGCGGGCGGGCTCTACGCGGAGCTCTACCACCGCGAGGAAGTCGTCGAGGAGCTGGAGGCGCTATGAGCGGACCGTTCGGATCGGCCGCCGACGACGTCGACGCGCACGGCAAGATCTACGACCGGCGCCTGGCACGCCGGCTCCTCCAGTACCTGAAGCCGTACCGGAAGGAGGTCATCGTCTCGGTCGTTCTCCTCGGGGGGATCTCGCTCCTGGAGGTGGCCGGACCCTACCTGACCAAGGTCGCCATCGATCGCTTTGTGAAGCCGGCGGCGGGCGTGAGCGTGGCGCAGGCCGAAGCGATGCGCGGGCTGATGATGCTGGCGGGAGCGTACGTCGGCGTCCTGTCGGGCGCCTTCGTCCTCCGTTACTGGCAGACCTACATCATGGGAATGGTGGGACAGAAGGCGATGCAGGACCTTCGACTCGGCATCTTCCGCCACCTTGGGACGCTGACCCCCTCCTACTTCGACACCCGGCCCGTGGGGCGGATCCTGACGCGCGTCACGCAGGACGTGGCGGTGCTCAACGAACTGTTCGCGCAGGGAGTGGTGGCCGTCATCGGCGACCTCTTCATGGTCGGCGGCATCGTGGCCGCCATGTTCTGGCTCAACTGGAAGCTGGCCCTCGTCACCATGACGACCGTCGTGCTCCTGGTCGTCGCCACGGCCATCTTCCGCTCCAAGGTGCGCGTCTCCTACCGGCGAGTTCGGTCACGCCTCGCGCGGATGAACGCCTTCCTGCAGGAGCATTTCCAGGGGCTCGACGTGCTGAAGCTCTTCAACGTCGAGGAGAAGCAGTCGCGGAAATTCGACGAGGCGAACAAGTCGCACCTGGACGCGCACGTCCAAAACCTCTTCTACTATGCCGTCTTCTTTCCGGCGGTCGAGTTCATCGGCGCCATCGCGCTCGCCCTGATCATCTGGTACGGCGGCGCCGGCGTCCTGGAAGGGACCGTGACGTTCGGCATCGTGGTCGCGTTCATCCAGTACGCCGACCGCTTCTATCAGCCGGTGCGCGACCTGAGCGAAAAGTACAACGTCTTCCAGGCGGCCATGGTGTCGAGCGAGCGGATCTTCGAGACCTTCGACACGGTCCCCGCCGTGGCCGACCCTCCTGGTGAGCAGGCTGGGCCGGCGCCGGCGCCGGCGAGGCTCCGCGGCGAGGTCGAGTTCGACCACGTCTGGTTCGCCTACAAGAACGAGGAGTGGGTGCTCCGTGACGTCTCCTTCAAGATCGCGCCGGGGGAGAAGGTGGCGATCGTGGGCGCCACGGGCGCCGGGAAGACGACGATCTCGAATCTCTTGACCCGCTTCTACGAATTCCAGCGCGGCACGATCCGCGTGGACGGCCGGGACGTCCGGGAGATCGCGGGCGCGACGCTTCGGCGCCAGATCGGACTCGTGCTGCAGGACGTCTTCCTCTTCAGCGGCACCGTGCGGGAGAACATTCGCTTCGGCGCGCGCGAGCGCCCGGAGGGCGACGCCGACCTGGCGCTGGCGCAGGTCGGGGGAGAGCGGCTGAAGGCGCGGCTTCCGAACGGGCTCGGCGAGGAGGTCGGGGAGCGCGGCGCCTACTTCTCGATGGGCGAGCGGCAGATTCTCGCCTTCGCGCGAGCGCTCCACTACGACCCGTCGATCCTGATCCTCGACGAGGCGACCTCGAGCGTGGACGTGGAGACGGAGCGGGTGATCCAGGAGGCGCTCCATCGGTTGCTCGAAGGACGGACCTCGCTCGTCATCGCGCACCGGCTGAGCACGATTCACGACGCCGACCGGAATCTGGTGATGCACAAGGGAGAGCTGCGGGAGCAGGGGACCCATGAGGAGCTTCTGGCGAAGGGTGGGATCTACGCGCGACTCTACGAACTCCAGTACAAGAACGGGCGCGGCGTGGCAGCCACGGTGCCCGAGATCCCGGAGATGAGCGTGGACCTGCCGACCGGCGTCGCGGCGGAGGGGGAGAACGCGTGAGCGAGTCCAACGAGAAGGACCTGACGCTCGCCATCACCCTCGCGCGGGAGGCGGGCGCGCTCCTGAAGCGGAACTTCGGCGAGGCGCAGGAGATCGACTACAAGGGCCGCATCAATCTCGTCACGCGGATGGACCACGAGTCGGAGCGGCTGATCGTCGGGCGAATTCACGACGCTCATCCGGGGGACGACGTCATCGCCGAAGAAGGGCACGGCCGTTGCGGCGGCGCGGAGCGGGTCTGGATCGTCGATCCCCTCGACGGCACCGTGAACTACGCGCACGAGTACCCGGTCTGGTCGGTCTCCATCGCGCTTCAGGTGGCGGGAAGGCTCGAGGTGGGGGTCGTCTACAACCCGCTGCTCGAGGAGATCTACGCCGGGCGCCGGGGCGGCGGCGTGACGCTGAACGGGAAGCCGCGGCGCGTCACGGCCTGCGACACGCTGGAGAAGGCGATGGTCGCCACTGGGTTTTCGTACGATCTGAGCTGTGACCACGAGCGGAACAATCTTGGACCGTTCGGGAGGTTCTTGATGCGCGCTCAGGCCGTGCGGCGGGCAGGCTCGGCGGCACTTGCGATCGCCAAGGTCGCCGTCGGTCGCACGGACGGATTCTGGGAGCGGAATCTCCAGCCGTGGGACATGGCCGCGGCGGCGCTCCTGGTGGAGGAGGCGGGCGGGCGTCTCTCGGACTACGAGGGAGGCTCCGGCTGGATGGAGGCGAAGCAGCTGGTCGCCACGAACGGGCCCCTCCACGACCAGATGCTCGCGGTGCTGCACGATCGGCCTCCTGGCGACTGGGGGCTTCCGTCGATCGACGGAAATCCTCCGCCGCGCGACCACATGATGGTCTACTTCGTCGGTTATCTCTTCCTCGGGGCGAATCGAGATACTCCCGCTGCGGAAGACGATCGGATCCAGCGGGAACACCTCGCCTACATGCGGCGCCAGATGGAAGCAGGAAACTACATCCTGACCGGTCCGTTCGCCGACGGAGGGGATCCGCGGGGGCTCCTCGTCATGCGCGCAGAGTCGATCGAGGCGGCGCGCGCGGTCGTCGAGGCGGATCCCGCGGTTCGCGCGGGAGTTCTGCGCGTCGAGATTCGCCCATGGTACTCGGCGAAGGGGATCGGGACCTACCCGGGAGACGGTGCGGCGGCGCCGGAAGGATCGGCATGAGCCCCGCCGCGGTGACGTGCCGCGCGATGCGTGAGGCCGACGCTCCGCGAGTCGCGGAGTTGGCGGGGGAGCTTGGCTACCCCTCCACGGCGGATCAAATCCTGGCCCGGAAAGCAGTACTCGATCGCCAGGGAATGTCGGTGGTCTACGTTGCGGAGGCGGCCGGGGACGAGTTGGTCGGCTGGATCATCGTCAGCGAGATCTGCTCCATGGAACTCGACCCGCACGCGGAGGTGAAGGGGCTGGTCGTGGCGGGCTCAGCCCGAAGCGGCGGCGTGGGCGCGACGTTGATGGAAGCCGGTGAAGCCTGGGCACGCGCCCGCGGGCTGAAGGAGATGGTCCTCCGGAGCAACGTCATCCGCGAGCGGGCGCACGCGTTCTATAGGCGGCTGGGGTACGAGGAGCAGAAACGGCAGGTGAAGTTGAGGAGGCGGCTTACGTGACGACTGATCTCCCGCCGCGTCCGGGGCGTCACTTCCAAGAGCACCCGCTCCCCGGGTGAATCAGGATGGTTCGGTCGAATTCGCCGGGCCTATACGCCCGTTGCGGCAGCCATGGTCTCGGGATCGAGGGCCGACGTCAAGAACTCGGTGCGGAGCGTTTCCATCTCGGCCTCGGCGCCCCGTGGATCGAGACGCCGGACCATCCGGAGCCAGGCGATGAGCGCCTTCGACTCCTGCTTGGTGAAGACCGAGAGCGAGGAGGCGGGCGTTTTGGAGCGCCCCTCCCAGACCACCGCGCAGGCGTGGTGGAGGCATTGCGTGGAGGCTTCGGGGTCCTTGCCGCGGATTGCCTGCGCCAGCAAGCGGAGCGTGCGCGCGAGCCAGCCGTACCCCTCGTCCTTCGCCGAGTTGGTGGAGATCGCGTGCTGGAAGTGCCGGGTCGCCTCGCGAAGCTTCGCGGCCGCCTGGGCGGATGTGGTCTCCTGCGCCGCGGCGTCCACCAATCCGCGTCCGCGGCTCATGCTGTCATCCCACTCCTTCGTCGCCTCGTGCGCCAGCGTGAGAGCCGCTTCGATCTTATCGCCTTGCATGGTGCCGCTCCTATGGTCGGGGTCGAGAGGACCACAGGAAAGCAAGATCGGGGCCGGTGCTCGCGCCAAGAATGGGTAGGCGGGGTTTGTAAATCGTTGCGGGGAAGGGAGCGGGCAAATCGCAAGCGGCGTGCGGCCAGCGCGCGCGTGCAAACTGCCGTCGCGGCGGGGCGGCGTGCAGCGCGGGGCTCACGGATGGCGTGGAGCCGGGGCGTGTTACCCCGCCACGCCAATCGCGCGTAGACGAGCCTCGTACTCCTCGACGAAGCGCCGCACAACCTCCGCCGCGGGAATCACATCATGAATGAGGCCGCTCGATTCGCCGGCTTCCAACTCGCCTTCGACGACGTCGCCCTCCAGAATGCCGAGTCGTGCGTGCTTCTGCCCGTAGACCGCCGCAAGTTCCTCGCGCGACGCGCCCCGCGCCTCGGCCTCGCGCACGCGATCGACCCACGGGTTCCGGATGGCGCGCACGGCGCCGAGCGGCTTCGCGAAGAGTGCCGTGGCGGCGTCGCCCGCTTCCGCCACCGCGCGCTTGTAGTTCTCGTGCGCGCTCGACTCGGGCGTGGCGGCGAAGCGCGTGCCGACCGAAATTCCCTCGGCGCCTAGCGCCATCGCGGCCAGGAATCCGCGGCCGTCCGCGATTCCACCCGCCGCCACGACCGGAATCGTGAGTGCGTCGACCAGTTGGGGAATCAGGCAGAGCGTCGTGATCTCGTCGGCGCCGTTGTGGCCTCCGGCCTCGAACCCCTCGCCGATCACGATGTCGACGCCGCACGCCTCGGCCTTCTTCCCATGCTTCACCGCGGGGACGACGTGAATCCAGGTCACGCCCGCCGCGCGCTCGATCCGCTCGGCGATGAGGGCCGGATTGCCCGCGCTCGTCACGATGACATCGATCCCGCCCGAGAGCGCGATCTCCAGCAACTCCGCTGAGTCGCCGCGTAGCAGGGGAACGTTCACCGAAAGCCGTCCCTGTGTCAGCGCCTTCGCTTTCGCGATCTGCTCGCGGAGCATCTCCCGCTTCATGGAGCCGGAGCCGATGCAGCCGAGTATTCCGGCTTCCGCACAGGCGGCGGCCAGGCGATACCCCGAAGCCCAGACCATCCCCGCTTGGAGAATCGGGTAGCGGATCTTGAGGATGTCGGTGACGCGGGTGGCGATCGTCTCGATCACCTGCGATCCTTGGTGCCCGCGCTTCCCACGCCGCCCGCGCCCGCGCCCGCCGGCGGCGGCCACTTCAATCCCGGATCGGGCCGCGTCACCTCCACCGCGCGTT
>JANOOP010000233.1:0-27137 GCA_031421415.1 Candidatus Eiseniibacteriota bacterium | reverse complement strand
AGCGCTATCTCGAATCGCGCTTCGGCGAGGACTACCGCGCGTACCAAGCGCGCGTCCGCCGCTTTCTCTAGGACCGCCGGGCACGAAGGGCCGCGCCCCCGAGCGCATCGATAGCGGATCGCATGGAATCGTGAAGATTTCATGAAGGAGGTCTATGATGCGCGCCATGACGCCCGCGGGTCCGGCTCCCGTCAATCCTCAGAACTATCGGCGCGGCATGCGCTCGAGCGTCATCGGGCTGGCCGTGAACCTCTGCCTGGGCTGCATCAAGCTGTCGGCGGGGATCGTCGGCACCTCGTACGCCCTGATCGCCGACGCCATCGAGTCGCTGGGCGATTCGGTGGGGTCGCTCATCGTCTGGCGCGGGCTCCAGATCGCGTCACGCCCTCCCGATCACAATCACCCGTACGGACACGGCAAAGCGGAGCCGCTGGCGGCCCTCCTCGTCGCCATCCTCCTCTGTGCCGCCGCCATCGGCATCGCGGTGGAGGCCCTCCGCGAGATCGTGATGCCGCACCGCACGCCGGCCCCCTTCACCCTTTTCGTCCTCCTCGGGGTCGTCCTCGTGAAGGAGATCCTCTACCGCTTCGTGACCCGGGTCGGCCAGGAGGTGGGGAGCCAGGTGGTCCACGCCGACGCCTGGCATCATCGGAGCGACGCCATCACGTCGGGCTTCGCGGCGGTCGGGATCACGATCTCCCTGATCGGAGGTCCGGGATTCGAGAGCGCCGATGCGTGGGCCGCGTTTTTCGCCAGCTCGATCATCCTGGTCACCGCCTGGCGGATACTCCGGCCCGCCATCCATGAATTGATGGATCACACGGCGGCCCCCGACCTGGTGGAAGCGGTTCGGATCGTGGCCGAATCCCGCGCGGGGGTCCATCGCGTGGAGAAGCTGATGATGCGGAAGATGGGGCTTTATTACGTCGCCGACATGCACCTCGAGGTGCCGCCCGAAATGTCGGTCCGCGAGAGCCACAAATTGGCGCACGACGTGAAGGAGGACGTGCAGCGTTCGCTCCCTCAGGTCGTGGAGGTCCTGATCCACGTGGAACCCGCCTGGCCCGGCGGGCGCCCCCCCGACGCCTGACCGGCCCCAACCCTTCGAGCCGCCCGGCTTTTCCATCGGGCGAAACCACCGGTCCCGGGGGTACGTATGCAAGACGGTGGCGGGCAAGCGGGCCCGCCCCGAAGGCGCGAAGCCGCGGAATCGCAAGGCGTGGAACGGGAACGGCGGCGCCACCTTGACCGTCGGCTCACTCCCTTGTACCATCACCCGGCTCCAGTAATGGGGCTCCTGATGGGGGAGAGGTGGCCGAGTGGCTGAAGGCGGCGGTTTGCTAAACCGTTGTAGGGTTAAAATCCTATCGGAGGTTCGAATCCTCTCCTCTCCGCCATTGTGAACAAGTCGCGCGAACGCGCGGGCCCATAGCTCAATTGGATAGAGTATCTGACTACGGATCAGAGGGTTGGGGGTTCAAATCCTCCTGGGCCCGCCACTTCGTCCCCCCCGTCGCGCGTATCGGTCTGACGCCGGAACATCCCCGCAGAGGTTGGCCATGATGAAGACGCAATCGGCCTGTCGCAGGCTCGCCACCACGGCGCTCTCCATGGCCGTGGTCGGGTGGTTATCGGTCGCGTCCGGTTCCTCGTTCGCCGCGGAGCAAGCGGCGGCGCCGCCGCCGAAGTCGATTCGGGTGGCGATCCTCCCGATCGGGAACAGCTCGCCCGACCTGGGCGCGGCGAAGATCATGGGCGACATCCTTCGCGAGCAGATGAAGCGCGTGCCGCCCGAGAGGGCCACGTTCCTCCTGCCGCAGGACAGCGAGCGGATTCTCACCGAACGGAACGAGCTGAACCGGGCGTACCTGCTGACCGAGCGCTGGGCGAAGTACGGGACACTCGACTCCACGGCCGTCGCGGGGCTCGACTCGCTCCTGACAGTCGACGCGATCCTGTTCGTGAGGGTGGACGAGTGGGAGAACCACCGGGTCCCGGTGGTCGGTGCGGGGCAGTCGCACGCGATCGTCGGCCTTTCGTTCGCCTGCTACGACATCCGCTCGAAGAAGCGCGTCTGGGCGAAGAACCCCCGCGAGCAGCGGTTCGGCCAGGAGATCGATCCGTCGAGCGGCGCCGTGAGCTACGACGCGACCGGCTTCATCCAGAACAAGCGCGCGAACGCCCCGCCGCGCTTCGAGGACGTCGCCTCCGACCTGGTGCGCGACGCCTTCAAGAAATTCCCCGCGAAGTGAGCCCGGCCTCCCCCGCCTCCAACGACGAGCATTTCCTGGAAGCCGCACTGGCCGAGGCTCAGGCCGCGGCCGACGAGGGGGAAGTCCCGGTCGGCGCGGTCGTGGTATGGGACGGGAGGATCATCGGGCGGGGCCACAACCGCGTGGAAGCGACGCAGGACCCCACCGCGCACGCCGAGATCATCGCCATCGGCGCCGCCTGCCAGACGGTCAAGAGCTGGCGGCTGGACGAGGCGACCCTCTACGCGACCCTGGAGCCGTGCCACATGTGCGCGGGAGCGATTGTCCTCGCGCGGATCCCGCGTCTCGTCTACGGGGCGCGCGATCCGAAGGCCGGCGCCTGCGGGTCGCTGGCCCTGGTGCCGCAGGATCTTCGGCTGAACCACCGCGCCGAGATCGTCCCGGGAGTCCTGGCGGCCGAGTGCGGGGCGATCCTCGAGGCCTTCTTCCAGGCCAAGCGCCGCGAGAGGAACCGCCTGGAAAAGTGAGCCGTGATCGCGTATTCTCCTCCGCGGAGAGATGCGAGAGTGGCTGAATCGAGCGGTCTCGAAAACCGCCATACGCGCAAGCGTATCGAGGGTTCGAATCCCTCTCTCTCCGCCATTATGACGTTGGCGCGCGAGGGATTGCGCGTGCACCTAGGCTTCCCGGAGAGGTGTCCGAGTGGCTGAAGGAGCACGGTTGGAAACCGTGTAAGCATGAAAGTGCTTCGAGGGTTCGAATCCCTCTCTCTCCGCCAGTTAAGGGTAGTCGGGTAGATAGATTCGTGGGGATGTAGCTCAGTTGGGAGAGCGCCTCGTTCGCAACGAGGAGGTCAGCGGTTCGATCCCGCTCATCTCCACCATGTTTCCCGTTTTTCCGCCGGGGGCGATCGGCCCCCGGCCCGCGGAGCCCGCGTCTTGGCCTCCTCGTGGCTTGGCGTTGACGGCCAGTTCCCGCGCGATTGAGAGTCACCAACCCCGCCAGGACCGGAAGGTAGCAGCGGCTCGTGATCGCCTCGATGTGCCGCGGATCAAGCTGGTCTGAGTCCGGTTGCGGGGGGGCCGTAGCTCTTCGTCGACGGGCCGCGCGGCCCGCCGTCAGCCTCGACCCCTGAGGATCGACCCGTGTCGCACTTGGCTCTCGCCCGCAAGTACCGCCCGCAGCTCTTCGCCGACCTGGTCGGCCAGGACCCCGTCCGCCTGACGCTCGAACGCGCGGTCGCCACCAACCGCGTGGCCCACGCCTACCTCTTCGCCGGCCCGCGCGGCAGCGGCAAGACGACCACCGCCCGCCTCCTGGCGAAGGCGCTCAACTGCGAGACGAGGAAGCCGGACGAAGCCGAGCCGTGCAACGGCTGCCTCACCTGCGCCGAGATCACCCGGGGTTCGTCGCTCGACGTGCTCGAGATCGACGGCGCCTCCAATCGCGGAATCGAGGAGATCCGGAACCTCCGCGAGAACGTGAAGTACGCTCCCTCGGGCGGGAAATCGAAGGTCTACATCATCGACGAAGCGCACCAGCTGACCGATTTCGCCTGGAACGCGCTGCTCAAGACTCTCGAGGAGCCGCCCCCCCACGTCCGCTTCGTCTTCGCCACCACGGAAGCACAGGAGGTCCCGGAGACGATCGCCTCCCGCTGCCAGATTTTCGAGTTCCGCCGCCTACGGAGCGAGGAACTGGTGCGCCACCTTCTCCACGTCGCCAAGGCGGAAGGCGCCAGTCTGGAGGAGGAAGCGGCGGCGCTGATCGCCCGCGCCGCGGAGGGGAGTGTGCGCGACGCGCTCTCGCGGCTCGATCAGGCGCTCGCGGTCTCCTCGGATGGAGTCACCGCCGCTTCGGTGGCGCAGGCGCTCGGCCTCGCGGGACTCGAGGCCTATTTCGACCTGGGCGACGCCCTGGCCGCCCGCGAACCGAAGGGCGCGCTCCTCACCTTCGACCGGTTGTACGATCGCGGCATGGACGTGGAGGAGGTGGCCGATGGCCTCACGCACCACCTGCGACAGCTCATGCTCCTCGCGGTCGACCGTTCGCTGGAGAGCATGATCGACGCGGCGCCCGCGGACCGCGAGCGCTACGCCGCACAGGCAGCTCGCTTCCAGGCGACCGACCTCTCCGCGATGCTCTCGATCCTGATCGAATGCCGCGGCCAGCTCCGCCGCGCCGAAGCGCCGCGCGCACTCTTCGAGGTCTGCCTGGTCGATCTCTGCACCTTGCCGACGGCGGGGGCGGTGGACACCCTGATTCGGCGGCTCGAGTCGATCGAGGCGAGGTTGGGCGGGGCCGCCGGCCCGGGCGGATCGTCCGGCTCGGGTGGAGGTGGGCCCCGGGCCGCCGCGGCCGAACCGCCGCGAGTCGTCGATGAATCGCCGCGCGCCACGGCGCCTTCTACATACGAGATTCCGCGGGCCGAGCGCCGAGCCGCTCCCTCCGTGCCGGCGCTGCCGGGCGCGAGCGATCAGGCCGTCCTCCCGCGGAGCGCGCCGAAACCGGTCCTCGGCATCGTGACCTCGGGCGTGGACCTCGCGCTCCCGGGGACGGAACAGGAGGGCTCGACCGACTCCGCGCCGACGGGAGGGGACTCCGACCGCTGGCGATTCGTCGTGGAGCGCGTGAAGGAGCGAAAGCTCCTTCTCGGAACCTGCCTCGAGGAGGGCTTCTTCCTCGGCGTTTCCGGCGCCCACCTCACCGTGGCGCTCAGCCCCGAGCACTCGTTCCACAAGGCGATGCTCGAGATGAAGGAGAATCGCGAGCTGATCCAGCAGGAACTGGAGCGCGGGTTCGGCCGAAAACTCTCGTTCCAGTGCGCGGTGCGGGAGGCTGGGCCCGAGCAGTCGGAACAGCGGACGCGGGTCGACCGCGAGGTTCGCGAGGCGCTCGTCTCGGACCGCTCGACCGACGCCGCCGCGGTCGGGGAGGGCGATTCGCTGGTTCGGCGCATCGTCGATCTCTTCGACGGTGAAATCGTGGAGGCGCCGGATGCGCAAGCGGCGGGTGGTCCGGCCGCTCCGGACGAGTCGGCGAAACGGGAGGGGAAGGCGTGAACATCCAGCAGGTGATGAAGCAGGCTCAGGCCCTGCAGATGAAGGTCGCCGCGCTTCAGGAGGAGTTGCGGGGGCGCGAGCAAATCGGCGTCTCCGGCGGCGGAAAGGTGAAGGTCACGATGAACGGCGCGAACGAGATCACCGCGATCGCGATCGATCCGGAGGTGGTCAGGCCCGAAGAAGCCGATCTCCTCGAAGATCTCGTCCTTGCCGCCTGCCGCGACGCGCGCGGAAAGGTCTCGAGCATGGTCGAGACGGAGATGAAGCGAGTCACCGGCGGCATGGGGCTTCCGCCGGGTCTCTTCTAACAGGCGGGATGGGGCGCCCTTCGAGGCTGCGGCGACGCGGAACTTCCCGCGCGGGGCATGGTATCCATGGTATCATGGTCAGTCTTCGGGGGGTCGTGGGTCTGGAGTTTCAGCAGCGCACCGCAACTGACCTGGAGTCAGGCCTCCCCGATGCTTCGTTCCCGCCCCTCGAAACCCCTGAGTCCCCTCCGCCAATTTGTTGGAATTGCGTGGCTTGCGGCATCGGCTTCGCTCCTGACGACGATCGCAGTCGCTGGTGACCTGACGTGGACCGGTAACGGTCCGAAGGCGAAGGGGATCGAGGCGATCGCCCGCGACCCTCTCAGCCCATCGAGAATGTGGGCGGCGTCCTTCGGATCGGGAGTCTATCGATCGACCGACGGCGGGACCTCCTGGACTGCCTCCCGAAACGGACTCGTCAATACGTTCGTTCGCACTCTCGCCTGCAACCCCCGCTACCCCGATTCCCTCTTCTGCGGCACGAACGACGGCATATGGCTCAGCGTCGACGGCGGCGTAAATTGGAACCAGGTCCTTTCGACGAATCGGTCGGTGCGGGCCATCGCGATCCATCCCAGCCGTACCGCCACGATGTACGCGGCCACCTACGGACTCGGCATCTTCAAGTCCGTGAACGGGGGCAAGAACTGGAGCACCGTCAATCTGGGACTCGTCAACACGAACGTGCGCGACGTGGCGCTCCACCCCACCAAGCCGGACACTCTGTTCGCCGCCACGAGCACCGGGGGCGGCGTGCACTGGAGCTTCAACGGCGGTCTGACATGGAGCCAGGTTCCCGACACCTCGGCCACCAAAGGCGCGACGGAACAGATCGTCATCGATCCCGCGAACCCGCTCCTCGTGTACGTCGCGACGCTCGATCGCGGCGTCCTCAAATCGCCCGACGGCGGCACGACGTGGGTCCGGATCAATCGGGGTCTTACTTCGTTCCGGGGCCGTTCCATCGCGCTCGCCGATACGTTTCGATATTTCGGGACGGCCGATTCGGGACTCTACGTCTCGACCGTGTCCGACTCCTCATGGCATCGCTCAAGTGCCGGCCTTGCCGATTCCACGGTCGATTACATCCTGGCCGCGGGCGGTGGCGCTTCGACCGTCTGGGCCGCGACGGGGGGCTCCGGAATCTTCCGGTCCGACAATCGCGCGGCATCCTGGGCCCGGCTCGACGGGGGGCTGCTGGCCATCGCCGGCTTCGCCCTCGGCGTGCGACCGTCCACCCACACCATTTACGCCGGAACCGGCTTCGGGGACCAGTTCTGGACGAGCGGCGACTTTGGCGCGACCTGGACCCGGGCGGCGGCCCTCTTCTCGCACAACTCGGAACGGGCCATCGTCCTCGACCCGATCGCACCCGGAACGATCTACCTCACCGCCTACGGAGCCGCCGTATACCGAAGCGAGGATGACGGACGTTCGTGGCGCGATCCGGACAGCCTCGGCGGTACCCTGACGAACCGCTTCGTGCGCCCGCTCGTCGCCGTGCCGGGCGAAACCGGCCACCTGTTCGTGGGCACGGGGAACGGGGTGTTCGAATCGACGGACGGCGCGCAGACCTGGGTGCCGAGATCCAACGGACTCCCGACGATGCTCAGCGTGAGGGCGCTGGCGCTCGGCCCCGGCACGCCTGCGCGCATCTACGTGGGGAGCGACAGCAACGGGGTCTTTCGATCCGACGACGGAGGGCTAACCTGGGCCGCGAAGAGCGCCGGAGTCCTGTCACCGTTCGTCCACGCCCTCCTCGTCGACGCCGTAAACCCGCTCGTCGTCTACGCCGGCACCGACAGCGGCGTGGTCCGTAGCACGAATAGCGGGGATTCGTGGACCTCTGTCCGGAATGGACTCCCTCCGCTGGCGTCCGTTCGCGATTTGGTCCAGGATCCCACCCGACCGCAGGCGATCTTCGCGGCGGTCTTCGGATCGGGCGTCTTCGAAACGCTCGACGGGGGCGCGAACTGGTTCTCTCTCTTCGGTCAATCGGGGCTGACGAACTTGAACGTCCGCGCGCTTGCGCTCGATCCGGCGCTGCAGACCATCTATGCCGGCACCGAAGCAGGCATCGCCGCGGCATCGCATTACCCCATCTCCGTGGTCACGGGGGTAGTGGGCGACGCGGCGACGGCGGGGTTCCGGCTCCGGGCGGCGCCGCTCCCCGTGCGGCAAGGGATGCTCACAGTCCGCTACGAAATCCCGACGGCGGGAATCGTGGAACTGGCCCTGTTCAATGTCCGCGGCCAGCGCGTGCGGCTTCTCCACCCCCCCGCGCGCGAGGCGGCTGGCCCCCACACGCTCGTCTGGGACGGCCGCGACGCGATCGGCGCGCGCGCCGCCGCGGGTGTCTACTTCCTGTCGCTGCGGGCGCCGGCAGGCCGACGGACCGCTAAAGTGCTCCTTCTTCGGTGACGATAATCCCTGAATGACCCTTGTTCCCGCCGCGCTTCTCGTGGGCTGTGTCGCCTACGGCATCTGGGAGAGCTGGCGCCACCTTCGCCACTTGGAGAGAATCCCCGAGCGGATCCACGTGAACGGCACCCGGGGGAAGTCGTCGGTGACCCGCCTGATCGCGGGGGGGTTGCGGGCCTCGGGGCGACGGACATTCGCCAAGACCACGGGGACGATGGCCCGGATGATCCTTCCTGACGGGAGCGAAGTCGACGTCTATCGCGTCGGCCGGCCGAATATTATCGAGCAAACTCGGATCGTGCGGCGCGCGTGCGAGGAAGGGGCGGAAACGATCGTCATAGAGTGCATGGCCGTGGCGCCGGAGCTTCAGCCCATCACGGAGGGGCGGCTCATCCGATCGACGGTCGGCGTCATCACCAACGTGCGTGCGGACCACTTGGACGTGATGGGCCCCACCGTGGAAGACGCCGCGCGAGTCATGGCGCAGACCTTGCCGCGGGGCGGTGTGGCCTACACGGCCGAGCTGGAGCGGACTGCGGTGCTGCGTGAGGAGGCCCGCCGGCGTGGCACGACCCTCAACGTCGTGGAGCCGGGGGACGTGACCGAGGCTGATCTCGAACGCTTCACCTACGTGGAGCACGCCGAGAATGTCGCGCTGGCGCTGGCCGTCTGTGGCCATTTCGGCATCGATCGAGAGGTTGCACTCCGCGGCATGATCGAGGCGACTCCGGACCCAGGCGCCCTCCGCCGGTACCTCGTTCGCATCGGCACGAAAGAGGTCACCTTCGTGAACGCCTTCGCGGCCAACGATCCCGATTCGACGCGTCTCATATGGACCCGACTAGGTCTCGACGAGGCGATCCCCGGCGTCCGCCGGATCGTGCTAGCCAATTGCCGGGCCGACCGACTTCAGCGGTCGGGTCAGATCGCCACGCTTGTCGCGCGTCAGCTTCCGGTCGATCACGTCGTCCTCTCCGGCGAGGGGACCGCGTTGGTCGCGTTCCAGGCCGTTAACCAGGGTCTCGATCCGTCGCGTCTCACCGACTGCGGCGGAAAAAACGCGGAGCAGGTCTTCGAGCGCGTGCTGAGCCTCGTGCCGTCGCGCGGCATTGTCGTGGGGATCGGCAACATCGTGGGTCTCGGGCAGGAGATCGTCCTTCACTTCCAGAACAGGGCGGACCGAGATGGTTGAACAATCGATCGGTCTCGGGCTCCTCATCAGCCTGATCTTCTCGGAGACGCTCGGCATCGCGGCCGGCGGGATGGTGGTGCCCGGCTATCTCGCGCTCATGGTGCATGAGCCGATGCGAATCGCGGGGACTATTCTGGTGAGTCTCGCGACGCTCGGAGTGGTCAAGATCATCTCCCGCTATGCTCTTGTGTACGGTCGCCGCCGCATCGTGGTGGCCGTGCTCGTGGGCTTCATCTTCGGGGCCGTTTCGCGAGATCTGCTGATCTTCCACGTCCAAGGCACGGCCCTGGAATTCCAAACGATCGGCTTCATCATTCCCGGATTGATCGCGAACTGGATGGACCGACAGGGCATCGTGTCGACGCTGAGCATCATGGTGACGACCTCGGTCGTCGTGCGCCTCCTCCTCATGCTCCTGAACGGCGGGGACATCATCCGATGAGTAATCCCACGGTTTCGTCCGCGACGCTCGTGGGGCTGGCGATCTTCGCGCTCGCGGCCTATGCCTTGGCGGAGCGCTCCGTGGAGCCGGTGCACGCCGCGGCGTACGCGAAGAAGCTGCACGCGGTCGGGCTCATGGAGCGCGCGGAGCGGGTCATCCGAGACAGGAAGCTCGCGATGGGCATCGCCATCGATGCCCGCAACGACCCCGACCAGACCGGCGTTATCGGGCCTCAGTTCTCGCTCACCACCACCGATCGCGGCGTGCAGGCCGCGAAAGCACTCGCGGCGCATCCGAACTTCGCGGCCGCCGTGTCGCAGATGCTCCTAGAGGCCGGCGTGGGAAAGGACGACCTGGTGGCCGTGGGAATGACCGGTTCCCTGCCGGGCTTTAACCTCGCGGTACTCGCCTCCTGCAAGGCGATCGGCGCGGAGCCGATCGTCATCACCTCGGTCGGTTCCTCGATGTTCGGGTCCACCGACCCGGAGTTAACCTGGCTCGACATGGAATCGCTCTGTGTCGCCGCGGGTCTCTGGCCGTTCCACAGCGTGGCCGCTTCAATCGGCGGCGGCGGCGACATCGGACGCGGCCTCTCCCCGGCGGGGCGCCAGATTCTTCTCGACGCGATCCAGCGCAATCACGCCATTCTTCTCGACAATCCGGGCCTCCTGGAAAGCGTGAAGTCGCGCGTCGCTCTCTATGACTCCGTCGCTGCCGCACGAGGGAAGCCGATCCGGGCGTATGTGAACGTGGGTGGAGGAGTGGCGAGTCTCGGCGGCGCTCAGAACGCCCGGCTCATCCCCCCAGGTCTAACCCGTCGTCTGGCACGGAGGAACTATCCGAAGCGGGGGGTGATCAACGTGTATGGCGACCGGCGGATCCCGGTCATCCAACTCCTCGACGCCGAAAAGTTGGCGCACACGTACTCGATCGTCGATCCTGAGACGGGCGCGACCTCCAAGCCGGGGAAGGGACTCCTCTTCATTCGCTACCGCTACAAGTTGTGGGTCGTCGCCGCAGCGGTGGCTTCGGTCCTCTTCGTGAACGCGCTGGTCCTTCGTCTCGACCTGCGCCACCAGCTACTGGGGCGTCCCCACCCCGAACGAAGGCCCAACCTATGATACTTCGAAAGACACTTCGAATCGGCCTCGTCGTAACCGCCCTCTTCGTCGCATCGGCTGCTGCTCATGCCGCGGGCTGGGATGCGGTCGAGAGCCTCCCCGGCGCGTCGCCGCTTCACGTTTATGTCAAGGATCGCCCCCGTATCTATTTCCGAGTGTCGCCGGGGCATCCGATCGAAATCCCCGTCGAGGGGCCGGCGCGCCTACGGGTCGTCTCGCGCTGCCTGCTCTCGGCAGGAAACCAGGAATCCGTCACCTATCAGGTCCGCGTCGCGATTGCTGGAAAGGTGTTGAAGCAATCCCGCACCGAGAGTTCGCCGGCTCCCGCCGCTCGTCTTGATGGTTCCCGAGAGGTCCTCTGCAAGAGCCGCACGTTGATCGTCAACGTCCCCGCTGGGCACCAGAGAGTCACGCTGTCGATCGAGGGGGCGTACGGCGCGGCCGTGCGAATCCTGACATCGTCGCCGCTTCGCGCGGCCGGCGAGTCGTACGTCTCGCTCACGCCCGTCGCGGCGCCGCGAAGCGTTACGCTCTCGGAAGGGCAAAAGTTGATTCCGTACTTCTCCGTTCTGCAGGGCGGACCGGTGATGATCCGGGTCGTGGGCCCGACGACCCTGGAGATCTCGTCCCGGCTCGATTTCGACGCGACGATGCGCGGGACGCAGCGCTACCGGCTGGCGATTCGTGTAGACGGGCGTCCGGCCCGCGAAGCCGCCTTCGCCACCACGAAGTCGACCACAGCCACGTACGTCGACCTCAAGAATCGCGTGCCGTCCAAGCTCGATCGAATCGTCCTGCCGATCACGGAGGGTGGGCACGAGGTAACGATCGAGTTGCTCGAACCGAAGCAGGGTTCCGTGGAAATCCACGCGCGGATTCCTCAAACCTCCGTAGGGAACGAAGAGTGAGGCGATCGATGGCGCGAACCTGCCGCACGTTGAGCATCACATGTTTCATGATCCTGGCACTGGCGAGCCCTGCCCGAGCCGACAAGAACCGCCTCCTTCTCGGAGTCGGGTTCGAGTCCGCCTACGACGACAACATTCTCCAGTATTCGAGGGATCAGATCGCCCTCTTCGAATCGGGCATCCGGCCGACCCGTTTCTCCATTGAGTCAACCGACGACGCGGTCTTCCAACCGAACGTCAGCTTGGCGTATGAGAACGATCGAGGAAGGCGCGGCGGTCGGACCATCCGCGCGCGCGTCAAGGGGACGTTCCATTCGAGGAATGGGACGTCCGACAACCGCGCGATGAGTCTCTCGTGGCGGGAGGAGTTCGGGAGGAATCACGCTCTCACGCTCTCGGCCTATCGCCTGCCGCGTTTCTACTTGCGGCAGCTCTTCGACGAAGACGCGATCGTGCCGTATCCCGGTCTGAGCAAGTATCGGCGTGCCGAGTTCGGTCTGACAATCGCATCGGCGGTGTGGCGCGAGCGGCTGACGCGCCAGTCCCGCCTGAATTTCAACTACTCCTTCGAACACCGCGACTACAACGCCGATTTCAGCGAGCGGACCTCGGATACGCACGAGGGGGGGCTCGGCTACGACTGGAACCGCCGCAAGAGCGGCTCGGGGTTCGGGTTGTCCGGTGGCTACCGGAGGAGCAACGCGAAAGCCGACGATGGCGATGGCGTGCCGCTAGACGATCCGGACGTCAGTTACAAGGGGGTCGTCCTGGGCGCGGGGGGGAAGGTAGAACTCGCTCACGGTCGGGTGGGACGCCTAACGGGGGAGGCGGACTACGAATATCGGACCAGGGACTACGCCTCGGACCGCCCGAGCGATACGAGCCACTATCAACGCAACGATCTCCTCCACGACGCCGATGTTGCCCTTCGCCTAGCCTTGCCGGGTCGGTGGAGCGTGCGCGCGTTCTATCAGGTCGAGGACAACAAGGCTTCATTCGCGGGCGCGGCGCCGACGGTGAGCGACCCCGCAAGCTACACTCGGAATCAGGTGGGAGTCGACGTCGACTGGAGCGCGGTTCTCTGGAGTCGATCCGGAGCCGCCGCGGGAGGGGAAGGGCGCATCCCCTGACCGCCGGCCGCCTCGCCGCGCTGGCGGCGATTCTCCTTTTCGCGACGATCGCGGGCTGCAACACCGCGAAACGATTCGGCCCCGGAGCGCCGCCGCTCCGGGCCGCGTCGGCGAACGACTTCGCGGTGGAGTTGGAGTTCGCCTCGCCGCTCGCGCGGGCGTCGGCCGCCGACGCGAGCCGGTTCACCGTGCTCGAAGACGGGAATCTGGCGGCACCCGTGGCGATCTACAGCGCGGAGCTCGCCGACACGACCTTCGGGCGCGTCGTACTCCTCCTTCTCTCGGGCGGCCCGCTCAACGATGGTGCACGCTACGTCGTGCGATCGGTCGGCGTTCGGGACGTCTTCGGGAAGGTCCTGCCGGACGCGGTGGCCGAATTTCGCGCCGGGCTTCGATACGACGCCGATCTGGCCCCCCTCATGGCGGAGCACTGTAACGGGTGCCACGGCCCGACCCGCGCCGACGGCGCGTACCGCACGGACGCCCTGACCAGCCTCCTCGGGGGCGGGACCGATTCGATTCCCAATCTGATTGCCGGAAACCCCAATTGCGCGCTGGTCCATCGGACCAAGCCGGTCCGCTCCATGTATGATAAGGGTATGCTGTCGCCGCTCGACGCCGACATCATCCGCAACTGGGTAGTGAGCTACCAAGCACGTCCTTGACCCGGCCTTCGGGGCAGTCCCTTCGGTGCCGGGAGTGAAGGCCCCCGTCGCGGGCTGATGCGATGATCGAAGGAGGGACGTCCTTCCGTGCAGTACTCGAGCGCGCTACTGGAAACCCTGATCGCGGAAATCACGCGGCTTCCCGGCCTCGGACGGAAGTCGGCGCAGCGGATCGCCTTCCACCTCCTCCGCATCTCGCGGGAGGAGGCCGAACGGCTGGCGCGCGCCATCGTGGAGTTGAAGGAGAAGGTCCAGGATTGCCGGATTTGCGGCAACGTGACCGAGACACAGCCGTGCGCCCTCTGCGACGACCCGCGGCGCGACGCGTCGGCGCTCTGCGTGGTGGAGCAGGCGATGGACGTCCTCGCCATCGAGCGGACGGGAGAGTTCCACGGCCGCTACCACGTCTTGAAGGGCGCTCTCTCGCCGGTCGACGGTATCGGGCCCGAGCAGCTCCGGCTCTCGGAGCTGCTGGAGCGTATCCGCGCGGGCGGCGTCCAGGAGTTGATCGTCGCCACCAATCCCACCGCGCAGGGCGAGGCGACGGCGCTCTACATTGCCCGCCTCCTCCAGCCGGGGCCGCCGATCAAGGTGACGCGCATCGCCCGCGGCGTCCCGATGGGCTCCGATCTCGAATTCTCCGACCAGATCACGCTCGCGCTCGCCATCAGCGGCCGGAAGGAAATTTAGTCCGGTCGAATTTAAATCTAAGATGTTGAAAGTAGGCGTTTTCCCGCTTGACCGGCGGGAACGCGCTGCGTAGGGTTCGCCCAACTCCCCCAGGGATTCGGGGCGCAGGGGACCTCCGGAAAGGAGCCGAGGGAACATGGTCAAAGGAAACTGGGCGCTCTTCGAGGAAGATTTCTGGGCGATCAACCAGATCCTCCAGACGTTGATGCGGAGCGCGTCGGCGCGGAGCGTGATGCTCATCGACAAGACGGGCCAGCTGATCAACTCGATCGGCGAGCCTCCCGGTTTCGACGTGACCTCGTTTTCCTCGCTTGCCGCCGCCGATTTCGCGGCAAACGCGCAGCTTGCCGAGATGGTGGGGGAGAGCGATTTTTCCACCCTGGTCCATCAGGGCACCAAAGAGAGTCTCTTCCTCCAGGTGATCGCGAATCGCGTGATCCTGGTCATCCTGTTCGATCGAAAGACGTCGCTTGGCCTGGTGCGGCTGAAGGCGCGCCGCGCCGGTGACGAGCTCCTGAACGTCCTGCAGCTCCTCTTCGACAAGCTCCAGTACCGAAACGAAGAGGTCGCCGCGCCCGCGCTCGGGGCCGACTTCGCGGCGGAAGCCGAGAATGAGATCGACAGCCTGTTCCGCGACTAGGAGTCCCGTACCCCCGTGTCGCTGATCAACTATTCGTCGCGCGAGATCAACTGCAAGATCGTCTACTACGGCCCGGGCCTCTGCGGGAAGACGACGAACTTGCAGCACATCTATTCGCGCGTCCCGCAGGAGACGCGGGGCAAGATGATCTCCCTGGCGACCGAGATGGACCGCACCCTCTTCTTCGACTTCCTTCCGCTGGAGCTGGGACAGATCCGTGGATTCCGCACCCGCTTCCACCTCTACACGGTCCCTGGACAGGTCTACTACAACGCCAGCCGGAAACTGATCCTGAAAGGAACGGACGGCATCGTCTTCGTGGCCGATTCGCAGATCGAGCGCTACGAGGCCAACATCGAGAGTCTGATGAACATGCACGACAATCTGGCCGAGCACGGCCTCTCGGTGGAGAAGATCCCCATCATCATGCAGTACAACAAGCGCGATCTCCCGCGTGTCGTCGCCGTCGCCGACCTCGAGAAGGAGCTGAATCCCAAGGGCCACCCCTATTTCGAATCGGTGGCGTTCCGCGGCGCCGGCGTCTTCGACACGCTCAAGCTTTCCTGCAAGCTGGTCCTGAAGCAGCTGGGGTAGGCGGCGCGTGCGCCCGCTCGCCATTCTTCTCGCCACGGGGTTCGGCCTCGGCCGGCTTCCCGTCGCGCCCGCCACCTGGGCCTCGGCCGCCGTCGCGCTCCTCCTCGTTCCGGAAGCAGTCCGAGCCCCGTTCGTTCTCGGTATCGCCCTCCTCGTCGTCGTTCCGCTGGCGATCTGGGCGAGCGGCGAGGCGGAGAGGGAACTGGGACATGACGCGCATCCGATCGTCATCGACGAGGTGGCGGGAATGCTCGTGGCGGTTCTCGGCGTGAGCCATGGCGCCGGATCGCCGGCGCTCTTTCTGGTGGCCGCGTTCCTCCTCTTCCGTTTCTTCGACATCGTGAAGCCGTACCCGATCCGCCAGATCCAGGAGTTGCCGGGCGGGTGGGGCGTGGTCGCGGACGACCTCCTGGCCGGCGTCGCGACCAATCTCGTGCTTCGGCTGGCCGTCTGGGCCGGCGCGCCGTTCTAGTTTCGCGACCCCGCGATCCAAGGAGCCTCCGCGTGTCCGTCGAAATCGTCTCCATCGGGACCGAACTTCTCACCGGGCTCGGCCGGAACACGAACGCCGAGCGGATCATCGAGTCGCTCGGATCTCTCGGCATCCCGGTCGACTACATCACGACGGTGGGCGACGATTCGGCGCGATTGGGCGAGGCGCTTCGCGTCGCGGTTCACCGGGTTCCGATCGTCATCACCACCGGCGGGCTGGGGCCGACCCCCGACGATCTCACCCGGAAGACGATCGCGACGGTCTTTCGCCGCCGCCTCGTCCTCGACGAGACCATTCTCGCGATGATCCGGGGACGATTCCGCGAGCGGGGGATCGAGATGCCCTCGATCAACGAGGGACAGGCGCTCGTCCCGCGCGGCGCGCAGGTGATCGAGAACCAGCGCGGCACCGCGCCGGGCCTCCACTTCGCCCACCTCCACGCCGAGGTCTTCGTCCTCCCGGGCGTCCCGGCCGAGTGCGAGGCGATGATGGCTCACTACGTCGTCCCGAGGCTCAAGGGGCTTGGACTGGGGTCGGTGACCGGGCGGCGCATCGTGCGGACGATCGGGCTCTCGGAGTCGCTCCTGGCCGAGCGGCTGACGGGCCTGGAGAGCGAGGGGATTCCGCTCTGTGTCGGCTATCTTCCGCATTCGAACGGGCTCGACGTGACGCTCTCGGCCAGCGGCGGCGACGCCGCGTGGATCTCCGAGGCTCTCGATCACGCGGAGCGGCGGGTGGTGGAGGCGGCCGGCGCGGCCGTCTACGCCCACGGGCGCCAGACGCTGGCCGAAGTGGTTGGCGCGGCCCTCGGTGAGCGCGGGTTGACGGTCGCGGTGGCGGAGTCGTTCACGGCCGGAGCCATGGGAACGTCGATCACGTCGGTCCCGGGGAGCAGCCGCTACTTTCTGGGCGGCGTGACTGCCTACTCCAACCGGGCAAAGCAGGATCTGCTCGGCGTCGAGGCGTCGACGCTGGAGCGGGTCGGCGCGGTGAGTGCCGAGGTGGCCGAGCAGATGGCGAGCGGCGCCCGCGCTCGATTCGGCGCCGACCTCGCCCTGTCGAGCACGGGAATCGCCGGTCCCGACGGCGGATCGCCGGAGAAACCGGTCGGGCTCTGCTTCCTGGGAATCGCCTCCGCGGAAGGCGCCCGGAGCGTCCGCCACGTCCTGGGCGGCACGCGCGCCGAGATCATGACCCGCGCGACGGCCTACGCCCTCGACCTTCTCCGCCGCCACCTCCAGGGCGGTGTGCGGCCCTAGCCGGGGACCCGGACGCATCGTGGTGATGAAAAGTGACCTCCACCCGGCGGGCTCCCGCTATACTGCGCTCCGGGAGGTGCGTCTCCCACCGCCGCGATGCGGCAACGATCCGGGCCCCGGCGGCGCGTAGTCGCCGGGAGTCGCCACGCGCGACCGCGCCGGCGGCGGCCCGCGAATCCGAATCACAATCAATCACCCCGACCCGAACGGCGTCCCGGCACGGACCGCCAGCAAACAACCAGGGGGAACAGATGGCCGTGAATCCGTCCAATCGGGAAACGAATCGCGAAGGCAAAGGGGAGCGTACCAAGGCTCTCGAGCTCGCCGTGCAGCAGATCGAGCGGCAGTTCGGGAAGGGCGCGATCATGAAGCTCGGCGAGGAACACGCTCGGGTGCAGATCGACGCCATCCCGACCGGCTCGCTCGGGCTCGACGTCGCGCTCGGGGTCGGCGGCGTGCCGCGGGGCCGCGTCATCGAGATCTACGGGCCCGAATCGTCGGGCAAGACGACGCTGACGCTCAGCATCATCGCGCAGGCGCAGAAGCAGGGTGGAAACGCCGTCTTCATCGACGCCGAGCACGCCCTCGACGCGTCGTACGCGAAGCGCCTCGGCGTCGACATCGACGCCCTCCACGTCTCCCAGCCCGACACGGGCGAGGAAGCGCTGGAGATCGCCGAACACCTCGTCCGTAGCGGCGCCGTCGAGGTGATCGTGATCGACTCCGTCGCCGCGCTCGTTCCGAAGGCCGAGATCGAAGGCGAGATGGGCGATTCGCACATGGGGCTCCAGGCTCGCCTCATGTCGCAGGCGCTCCGCAAGCTCACCGGCACGATCTCGAAGTCGAAGACGACGGTGATCTTCATCAATCAGATCCGCATGCAGATCGGCGTCATGTTCGGCAATCCCGAGACGACGACCGGCGGGCGCGCGCTCAAGTTCTACGCCTCGGTCCGGATGGACATCCGCCGCATCGGCGCCATCAAGGACGGGGACGTCGTCATCGGCAGCCACGTGAAGGTGAAGGTGGTGAAGAACAAGGTGGCGGCCCCCTTCAAGGAGGCCGAGTTCGACATCCTCTACAACGAGGGGATCTCGCGCGAGGGCGAACTCCTCGACATGGCGGTCGAGAAGAACATGGTGCAGAAGAGCGGCACCTGGTTCTCCTACGGCGAGGAGCGGATCGGCCAGGGACGCGAAAACACGCGGGTCTGGCTGAAGGAACACCCCGAAGTCGTGGCCGAGATCGACGCCAAGATGCGCGAGGCGCTCGGCATCGGCGCCGCGAAGGCGGAGGTGGAAGCGCCGGCTCCGGCGGCTCCGGCGGCCGCGGCGGCCGGCGAAGGGCGAGGGGAGCGCCGGGTTCGAATCTAGGCGATGCCGCTTCGGCCCGATCGAGCGGCATCGGATGAGGCGGCGAAGGAAGCCGCGCTCAGATTGCTGGAGCGGGGTCCGCGCACCGAGCGGGAGATCGTCGATCGCCTGCTCGGGCGCGGGTTCGCTCCCGACGCGGTGGAGCGCGCTGTCGAGCGCCTCCGCCGCGTCTCTCTATTGGACGACCGCGCGTTCCTGCGCGCGTTCGTACGCACCGAATTGACGCGGAGGCCGCAGGGCCGCCGCCTTCTCGTGACGAAGCTGCAGCGCCGGGGCGTCCCCGCCGTGCTGATCGCCGAAGTGGACGAGCTCCTGGCGCGGGACGGGGACCTGGCGGAGAGCCACCTGGCCACGGAAGTGGAGCGCGCGGCGCTCGCGGCGGCGGCGCTTCGGCGCCGGTACGCCGGGTGCCCCGAGGAAGAGCGCCGGCGAAAGCTGTCGCACGCGCTGATGCGCCGCGGCTTTTCGTGGGACACCATCCGGGACCTCGTCGGAGAGGAACCAACCGAGGAATCGACGTGAATCGGCCGACCAGCGACCAACTCCGCCAGACGTTCCTCGACTACTTCAAGGATCGCGGCCATCCACACCTGCCGATGGCGCCGCTCGTGCCGCTCGACGACCCCACGCTCCTCTTCACGTCGGCCGGCATGGTGCCGTTCAAGCCCTACTACTCCTCGCCGCTCCCGCCGCCGACGCGCCGCGCCGTCACGGTGCAGCGCTGCCTGCGCCTGACCGACATCGAGAACGTCGGCGTCACGGTGCGGCACGCGACGTTCTTCGAGATGCTCGGGAATTTCTCCTTCGGCGACTACTTCAAGAAGGAGGCGATCGAGTGGGCCTGGGAGTTCTCGACCCAGGTGTTGAAGATGCCGCCCGAGCGCCTCTATCCGTCCGTCTACCGTGACGATCAGGAGGCGTTCGACCTCTGGGCGAAGCACATCGGGCTCGGCGCCGATCGCGTGACCCGGCTGGGCGACAAGGACAACTTCTGGGGCCCGGCGGGCGGCACAGGAGCGTGCGGCCCCTGTTCCGAGATCTACTGGGACCAGGGGCCGGGCACGGGCTGCGGGCGCCCCGAGTGCGCGCCCGGATGCGACTGCGAGCGCTATCTCGAGTTCTGGAATCTCGTCTTTCCGCAGTTCGATCAGGCGCCGACCGGGGAGCGGAAACCGCTCCCGAACCGCGGCATCGACACCGGAATGGGACTCGAGCGGCTGGCCATGATTCTCCAGGGAGCGCCGAGCGTCTACGACATCGACCTCCTTCGTCCGATCGGGGAGGCCGCGCGCCGGCTCGGTACTTCGAAGGAAGCGGACTCGGAACGGGGCCGGTTCGCCTCGCGCGTCATCACCGATCATCTCCGCGCGCTCGTCTTCACGTTCGCCGAGGGGATTCGCCCGTCGAACGAGGGCCGCGGCTACGTGGTCCGCCGCCTCCTGCGCCGCGCCGCGCGGCTGGGGCGCTATTGCGGGATTCACGGCACGTTCCTCTCTCGCCTCGTCCCGACGGTCGTGAAGCAGATGAGCGGCTACGAGGAGTACGCCTACCTCGCGAAGGAGCAGGCCGCCATCGCGGCCGCCGTCGAGGAGGAGGAATCGCGCTTCGCCGAGACGCTGGAGCAGGGGATGTCCCGCTTCGACGACACGGCGGCGGAACTCGAGAAGAAGAAGCAGGCCGTCTTCCCCGGCGCCGTCGCCTTCGCGCTCTACGACACGTACGGATTCCCGATCGACCTCACCGTGGAGATGGCGAAGGAGCGCGGCTTCGCGGTCGACATGCCGGCCTACGAGGCGGCCATGGAGGAGCAGCGCGATCGGGCAAGATCGGCGAGTCGATTTACCAGGACGAGAGACATCGCCGGACTCGCGCGTATCATCGGACCCTGGGAATCGCTCACGCCGGGTACTAACTCAGAGTTCGTCGGCTACGAGCAATGGAACCTCGAAGGTGTGACGATTCGCGATCTCCGCGAGTGGGAGAGCGGCGGTGAGGGCGGCGAAGCGCGCGTCGTCGAGTTCACGCTCGACCGCACTCCCTTCTACGCGGAGGGCGGCGGGCAGGTCGGCGACACCGGCTGGGTGGAGAGCCTCCCCGGCCAGGCCGGCGCGGCCGTGCGCCTTCGCGTCGTCGACACGGTGAAGGACGGCGAGCGGACTCTCCACCGCGCGGAGGTCGTCGAGGGATCGCCCGGAGCGGGCCCCTACCGGGCCGCCATCGACGGGGAGAAGCGGGGGGCGACGCAGCGGAATCACACGGCCACGCATCTCCTCCACGCGGCGCTTCGCGCGCGCCTCGGAACCCACCTGAAGCAGGCTGGCTCCCTGGTCGCGCCCGAACGGCTCCGCTTCGACTTCTCGCACGGAAAGGCGCTCACGCCGGACGATCTCCACGCCATCGAGAGCGCCATCAACGATCGCATCCTGGCCGATCTCCCTGTCGCGACGGAGGTGACGTCGCTGAAGGAGGCGCAAGCGAAGGGCGCCATGGCGCTCTTCGGCGAGAAGTACGGCGAGCGCGTGCGCCAGGTGACCATCGACGACTACAGCCGCGAGCTCTGCGGCGGCTGCCACGTCCGGCGGACCGGAGAGATCGGCTACCTCCGCATCGAGTCGGAGCAGGCCGTCGCCTCGGGTACCCGCCGCGTGGAGGCGGTGACCGGCGCCCTGGCCTACCGGCACGCGGAACACGATCGCGCGCTCCTGCGCGAGCTGGCGGCGAAGCTCGGAGCGCCGCGCGACGCGCTGGTCGAACGGATCGCCGCGCTGCAGGACGAGGCGAAGCGGCTCCGCGACGCCCACGCGAAGGCGAGCCAGCAGGCGACGCAGGAACGGCTGCGGGGCGCCGTGCGGAAGGCGAGGGAAGAGGCCGACCGGCAGGGACATCCGCCGATCCTGATCGAGAAGATCGACGTCTCCTCCAAGGACGAGATGCGCGACGCGCGCGAGTTCGTGGCGAAGGAGCTTCACGACGGCCTCACGGCACTCGTGTCGATGAACGAGCGGTATGCCGCGGTAGCCACGGCCGTCGGCGCCTCGTTGACGAGCGTGCTCTCGGCCGCCGACTGGGCGAACAACGCGGCGAAACTCGCGGGGGGCCGCGGCGGGGGCAAACCCGACCGCGCCGAGGCCGGGCTGAAAGATCTTACGAAGGAACAAGAGGTGCTGGATCGGTTGAAGCGCGACGGCGAGAAGGCCCTTCAGTCGCTGAAGGCGGAGTAGGGAGACGATGTCGACCGATCATCGAGTTCTTGGAAGGCTCCTCGACGCGGCGGAACGGTGCGGATGCGCGCATCTCGTTCTCGTCGACCCGGACCGGACCACCCCCGAGCGCTCGGCCGAACTCGCGCGCGAATGCGCCATGGCGGGGACCGACGGCATCCTCTTCGGCAGCAGCACGCCGCTCGAGCGAGATCCCGCGCCGGTGCTCCGCGCGATTCGCTCCTGCTACGAGGGGCCGCTGGTTCTCTTTCCGGGAAGCTCCGGCCAGGTTCGCCCCGACGTCGACGCCGTTCTCTTTCTCTCGCTGCTCTCCGGGCGCGATCCGCGCTTCCTCATCGACGAGCAGGTCGCGGCGGCGCCGTGCGTGCTCGCCTCCGGCGTCGAGCCGATCGCGACCGCCTACCTTCTCGTCGGTTCGGACGAGGGAGGGAGCGTGGCGCGCGTGACCGGGACGAGGCCGCTCCCGGTCGCGCCCGCCTCGGTCGTCGTGTCGCACGCGCAGGCGGCTGCCTGTCTCGGCTTCTCCCTCGTCTACCTGGAAGCCGGGAGCGGCGCCGCGATGCCGGTCCCCGCCTCGCTCGTTCGCGACGTCGCGGCGGGCACGCCGATTCCGGTCGACGTGGGGGGCGGCATTCGCCGGCCCGAGGAAGCGGCCGCGCTGGCGGCGGCGGGCGCGCGATTCGTCGTGACGGGGACGATTCACGAGGTGGGGAGCGCGGTCGGGCCCTTCACCGAAGCGGTCCACCTGCTGGCGCCGGCCCTCCCATGATGCGGTCGCGCGGTTTCGGCTTTCACGAGGGAGACGCATGAAGGGACTGATCCTGAGCGGTGGCAAGGGGACCCGGCTTCGCCCCATCACCCACACGGGGGCGAAGCAGCTCATTCCGGTCGCCAACAAGCCGATCCTCTTCTACGTGATCGAGGCCGTGCGCGACGCGGGGATCGCCGACATCGGCATCGTCGTGGGGGACACGGAGCCGGAGATCCGGGAAGCGGTCGGCGACGGCTCCGCCTTCGGCGTTCGCATCACCTACATTCGCCAGGACCAGCCGCTCGGGCTGGCGCACGCCGTGAAGACCGCCCGCCCGTTCCTCCAGGACGATCCGTTCGTCATGTTCCTCGGCGACAACCTGATCCTCGACGGCATCCGCGCGCTGGTGGAAGAGTTCCGAAGCGAACGCCCCAACTGCGAGATTCTCCTCGCGCGCGTGCCGCGGCCCCAGGAGTTCGGCGTCGCCGAGCTGGAGGGAGACCGCGTCGTCCGCCTGGAGGAGAAGCCGAAGGAGCCGCGTTCCAATCTGGCGCTCGTCGGCGTCTACATGTTCGACCACACCGTGCACGAGGCGATCGACGCGATCCGTCCCTCCGCCCGGGGCGAGCTGGAAATCACCGACGCCATCCAGCAGCTGATCGACCGCGGACGCGTCGTGAAGCACCACCTGGTCACCGGCTGGTGGAAGGACACCGGGAAGCTGGAGGACATTCTGGAAGCGAACCGGATGGTCCTCTCCCGCGCCACGCGTTCCATCGAGGGCGACGTCGACGCGGCCTCGCGCGTGGAGGGGGAGGTGATCGTCGGCCCGGGGACCGTCGTGCGGGAGTCGGTTCTCCGCGGGCCGCTCGTGATCGGCGCGCGCTGCCGCATCGAGCATTCGTACGTCGGGCCGTTCACGGCCCTGCACGACGAAGTGGAGCTCCGGAACAGCGAGATCGAGCACTCGATCGTCCTGGCGCGCTGCAGCATCCAGGATATCCCGGTGCGGATCGAGGCGAGCCTCATCGGCAAGGAAGTCCGCATCCAGCGATCGCAGTTGAAGCCGACCGCCTACCGGTTCATGGTGGGCGACTCGAGCCAGGTGGACGTTCTCTAGTGGACGTTCCTCGAATGGTAGTCCTCTAGGGAGGGCGGCGCCGTGCGAATCCTCATCACCGGTGCGAACGGAATGCTGGGCCGCGCGCTGGCCGAAAGGCTGGCGAGCGGGCACACGCTCTTGCTCTGGGGCCGCGACGAAGCCGATCTCTCGGACGAGGCGGCGGTGCGCGACGCGGCGCGCGGCATCGAATTCGACGCCGTCATCCACGCCGCGGCCTTCACCGAGGTCGACCGCTGCGAGAGCGAGTACGAACTGGCGCTGCGCGGCAATCGCGACGCCGTCCGGCACGTGGCGCTCCTGGCGCGCGACCGCGGCGTCCACTTCGTGACCGTCAGCACCGACTACGTCTTCGACGGGACGAAGGGCGAGCCCTACGTCGAGGACGACCCGACGGCCCCGGTCAATGCGTACGGACGCTCGAAGCTGGAGGGGGAGAAGGCGGCGCTCTCGAGCGGCGCGGCGGCGCTCGTCGTCCGGACGTCGTGGCTCTTCGGGCCGGGCGGCAAGAACTTCGTCGAAACGATCGCCGGAAAGCTGGAACGGGGCGAGGCGCTGGAGGTGGTCGACGACCAGGTGGGGTCGCCGACCTACACGCGCGATCTGGCCCACGGCATCGCCCGGCTCCTCGGCCGCGGCGCCACCGGCATCGTCCACGTCACCGACAGCGGCCAGACCACCTGGTACGACTTCGCGGTCGCCATCGCGCGCTACCTGGGATCGTCCACGCCGATCGCGCCGATTTCCTCCGACCGGATCCGCCGTCCCGCGCCGCGCCCCGCCTACTCGGTCCTCTCGGGCGAGCGCTTCGCCGGGCTGACCGGCGAGCGGATGCCGCGATGGGAGGACGCGCTCCACCACTATCTCGCCGGCCGGAGCGCCGCGCCGGGGGCCGCCGCGTGAGCGCGCGCGTCCGCCTGGCGTTCGCCGAGTCGGCCGCCGTCCTGGCGACCGTCGTCGAGCGGGACGCGGCGCTGATCGAACGGATGGCGCGCCTGGTCGCCTCGACCGTGCGCCGCGGGAGAACGGTCTTCTTCGTGGGAAACGGCGGGAGCGCGGCCGAGGCACAGCATCTCGCCGCGGAACTCGTCGTCCGCTTCGTGCGCGACCGCGGGCCGCTCTCGGCCGTCGCGCTGACGACCGACACGTCGGTCCTGACCGCGGCGGGGAACGACTACGGCTTCGAGCAGATCTTCGCGCGGAGCGTGGCCGCCCTCGGGCGCCGCGGCGATCTACTTGTGGCGCTCACGACGAGCGGACGATCCCCGAACATCCTGGCGGCGGTGAAGGCGGCGCGCGCGCGCGGCATGCGCGTGATGGGGATGACCGGCGCTGGGGGACGCGCCTTCGCGAGACGCTGCGATCTTTGCCTTGTGGTCCCCAGCCGCGTCACGGCGCGCATTCAGGAGGTCCATCTCCTGGCGGGCCACCTCTGCTGCGAAGCGGCCGAGGACGTCGCGCTTCGGCGCGCCAAGGACGCGAAGCGCGCGGTTCGCGCGAAACCGCGGAAGCGCCGCGCATGATCGGCGCGATCGTGCGTTCCATGCGCGCCTATCAGTGGACGAAGAACCTCGTCCTCTTCGCGGGGCCGATCTTCACGCTCCGGATCCTCGATCCGTCGATCGCCCTCGCTTCCGTCGCCGGATTCTTCGCCTTCTCGCTCGCCGTCTCGGCCGTCTACGTCTTCAACGACATCCTTGACGTCGATCGTGACCGGCTCCATCCCGAGAAGCGGACGCGCCCCGTCGCGTCGGGGGCGCTGCCGATCCCGGCGGCCCTCGCCGTGGCAGCGGTTCTTCTCGCGATCGGCCTGGGCGCCTCGGCGGCGCTCGGCCCGCGCTTCGTGGCCACGGCCATCGCCTACGTCGTCCTCACCGGGGCCTATTCGCTCATTCTGAAGCACGTCGTCCTGCTCGATGTGGTGGCCATTGCCACGGGATTCGTCCTCCGCGCCGTGGCGGGCGTCGAACTGGTCCGGGACCGGACCCACATCGGTCCGGAGGGAATCGCCATCTCGCCCTGGCTCCTCGTCTGTGCCTTCTTTCTGGCGCTCTTCCTGGCGATCGGGAAGCGGCTCCACGAACTCGAGACGCTGGAGCGTGACGCGGCGCGCCACCGGGTGGCACTGGGCGCCTACACGCGGCCGCTCCTCGACCAGCTGATCGCCGTCGTCACCGGCGCGACCGTCATCGCCTACTCGGTCTACACGATCTCGCCCGAGACGCTTGCCAAGTACCATGGCCGCCCACTCTATCTCACCATTCCCTTCGTTCTCTACGGGATCTTCCGCTACCTCTATCTCCTCTACGCCGAGCACAAGGGGGGAAATCCTTCCGAGCACCTGCTCCGCGACCGAGCCACGCTGGCGAACGTGGTCCTCTGGTGCTGCGCCGTGCTCGCGATTCTCCTCTGGCCGGTGGAGTGACCCGCGTGGTCCGCGCCGGGAAGCCGCGCGCCGCGCGACCCTCCGGGGCGCGACCTTCCGCCTCGCCTCCCGCCGCTTCCGTGCGCGTCCGCTGTCCCGCCAAGGTGAACCTCGGCCTCTGGGTCCTGGGACGCCGCCCCGACGGCTATCACGAGCTCGACACGATTCTCCAGACGATCGCCCTGGAGGACGTCCTGGAGCTGATCCGCACCGAGCTCCCCGGAATCCGCTTCAGCGCCGCCGGCCGTCCGATTCCCGGCGAGGGGCCGAATCTCGTCGAACGCGCCTGGGACCTCCTGGCGGCGGAGCGGCCCGAACTGAAGAAGGCGGGGGTCACGGCGCGGCTCCTCAAGCGGATCCCGGTGGGGGCGGGACTGGGCGGAGGAAGCAGCGATGCGGCCGGGCTCCTGGTGGGCGCAAACTCGCTATTCGGCCTCGGGCTCGGCACCGCAGACCTGGAGCGCCTGGCAGCGAAACTCGGCTCCGATGTCCCTTTTTTCATCCAGGGTGGCACGGCGCGGGCCACCGGGCGCGGGGAGCGTCTGAGACAGCTCCGTCCGCTCCCCCCCGTCTGGGGGGTTGTGGTCAGTCCACCTGTCGCAGTTTCAACGAGTTGGGCCTACGGGCTCCTGAGAAAGCGATTGACACTCCGAGGGTCGAGGGCTAGCATCCTCGCGTCTGCCGTGGCACGGGGGGACGTGGGGGCTGCGGTCGATGCGCGTTACAACGCGTTCGAGGACGTTGTCTTTTCACAAGTTCCTCTACTCGCGCGACTGAAGCAATCGTTCGTCGCGGCCAGAGCGTGGGGGCCTCTATTGTCCGGGAGCGGCTCCAGTCTCTTCACGCTGGCACGGACTGAAAATGAGGCGCGTGCGGTGGCGGCGACCATCGGCGCGTGCGATGCGGACGTCCGCGTCATGCGGACCCGAGAGCGCGGCGTCACCGTGACGCGTAGGGTGTGACGCCGGTGAGCGGACCACCAGGTCCGCAGCAGGGATCAGGGGATCCCATGGGCCTCGAAGGATCGAGGTCCAGAACTCGAGGTGGGAACGACGGCATGGGACTCGAGATCACCGAAGTTCGAATCTCGCTCAGGGACGACGACAAGC
>JANOOP010000232.1:0-4739 GCA_031421415.1 Candidatus Eiseniibacteriota bacterium | reverse complement strand
GGCGCCACACCTCGTTCGCCTCGGTCTTCGTCTATCCCCAGGTTGGAGAGGACGCGCCGATCGAGATCAAGGACGCCGACATCCGAATCGACACCTACCGCGCCGGCGGCGCGGGGGGGCAGCACGTGAACAAGACCGAATCGGCCGTACGCATCACGCACCTTCCGAGCGGACTCGTCGTCCAGTGCCAGAACGAGCGCTCCCAGCATCGAAACCGCGACTCCGCCATGAAGGTCCTCATGGCCCGCCTCTACGCCCTGCGGCTGGGCGAGGATCGCGCGAAGCACAATCAGATCGGCGGCGGCAAGAAGGACATCTCCTGGGGAAACCAGATTCGCTCGTATGTCTTCCAGCCCTACACGCAAGTGAAGGACCACCGAACCGACGTCGTCGTGACCGACGTGCAGTCCGTCATGGACGGGGAGATCCAGCCGTTCATCGACGCCTACCTGCGCCGAAAGGAGCCCGCGTGAACCCCGCCATCTTCCGCGAGTACGACATCCGCGGCATCGCCGACACCGATCTCACCGACGGCGTCGTTCGCGCGATCGGGCGCGCGTTCGGCGAGCGGATGCGCGAGAAGGGGCTGGCCTGCGTCGCCGTGGGCCGCGACGTGCGGCTCTCCTCGCCCCGTATCCGCGCCGCGCTCGTGGAGGGGCTCTTGGACCAGGGGATGCGCGTGATCGACGTCGGCGAGGTGCCGACTCCCGCCCTCTACTTCGCGGTCCTCCGGCTGAAGGCCGACGCCGGTGTCATGGTGACCGGGAGCCACAATCCGATCGAGTACAACGGGCTCAAGCTCTCCGAGGGAGTCTCCTCGCTGCACGGCCCCGACGTCTTGGAATTGCGGGGCCGGGCCGAGCGGGCAGGCGTTCTCGCCGAGCGGGGGATGCTGGAGACCGCCAACGTGGACGAGCCCTATCTCGCCGACCTCGCCTCGCGCATTCGGCTCGACCGGCCTCTCAAGGTGACGGTCGATCCGGGTAACGGCGCGGCCAGCATCCTCGGGCCGAAGTTCCTTCGCCTGCTCGGGTGCGACGTGGACGCGATCTTCGACGTGCCGGACGGAAGTTTCCCCAACCATCTTCCCGACCCCACGGTGCCGAAGCTGATGGAAGCGCTCATGGCACGCGTGAAGGCGAACGGCTCGGATCTCGGCATCGGTTTCGACGGCGACGCCGACCGGGTCGGGGCGGTCGACGAGAAGGGCCGCCTCCTCTACGGCGATCAGGTCCTGGCGCTCTACGCCGCCGACGTCCTCTCGCGCCGGCCGGGGAGCCCCATCATCTTCGAGGTGAAATGCTCGCAGGGGCTCATCGAGTGGATCGAGGCCAAGGGGGGGAAGCCCATCATGTGGAAGGCGGGCCATTCCCTCATCAAGGCGAAGATGAGGGAGACGAAGGCGCCGCTGGGCGGGGAGATGTCCGGGCACATGTTCTTCGCCGACGAGTTCCCGGGCTACGACGACGCCCTCTACGCCGCCGGTCGGCTCCTTCGGATCGTCGCGGCCGGATCCCGGCCCCTCTCGGCTCTGGTGGACGAACTGCCGCAGGCCCGCTACGTCTCGACGCCGGAGCTGCGGTTTGATTGCACCGACGCCTCGAAATTTGCTATCGTGGAGTCCGTACGCGAGCATTTCCGCGCGCGATACAGCGTGGTGGACGTGGACGGTGTGCGAGTCCAGTTCGGCGATGGGTGGGGTCTCATCCGCGCCTCCAACACGCAGCCCGTCTTGGTCGTCCGGTTCGAAGCGAAGAGCCGCGAGCGACTCCAGGCGATCGCGCGCGAGGTGTCCGAAGTGCTCGCCAGCCATCCCGAGGTGACGATCCCCGCGCTCTCCCTCTGAGCGCCGTCGCACTCGAGCCTCGCCGGGTTGAGGTCACTTGCTTGCACGCACGGACCGGCGGTCTCGCGACCCCTGCCGCATCCGTCTCCCGCATCCTCGCGCTGACTGCGCTCCTCGCGGCGGTCGTCGCGGGCGTCCTCTCTTTGCTACCCGCCCACGCGCGCGCCCAGGACGAGTTCCTCCTCAACGACGATCGCATGAGCCGCAACCAGTGGGAGCCCGCCGTCGCCCACGGCGCCACCGGAACCGTCGTGGTCGCCTGGCAGGATGGGCGGAACGGGACCGGGTCGTTCGAGGACTACGACATCTACGCCCTCACCATCCGCAACGCCTTCGCGCTCGGGACGACGCTGAACCGGCGTCTCAACGACGACCCGGCGGGCCGGGTGCAGGCGAATCCCGACATCGCGGGGAGCCCCTCGGGAACGTTCTTCTGCGTCTGGGTCGACTCTCGTCCCGGCAATCGCGACATCTACGGAGTGACCCTCGACTCGCTCGGGATTCCGGTCACGCCGAATCTGCGCGTCAACGACGACATCGCGACCGAGGAGCAATTCGCGCCGCGCGTCATCGCCATCGGATCGGATCGGTACTTCGTCGTCTGGAGCGACGGGCGCGACGGGAAAGGCGAGGTCTTCGGTTCCTACCGGACCGCGTCGGGGGCTCCGATCGGCGGGAATCTCCGGGTCTCGCAGGACCCCGTCGTGGCCGGGAGCTACCAGGGCGATCCGGCGTGCGCGGCGCTTCCCGGCGGCGCCACGCTGGCCGTCTGGGTCGACGGCAGAAATGGCTCCATTTTCGGCGCGACGTTCGACATCTACGGCCAATGGCTCGACGCAACGGGCACGGCGATCGGTGGCAACTTCAAGATCAACGACGCCACCGGCGTTCAGAACGCCGGCACGCCGGCCGTCGCGGCGACCGCCGACGGCCTGGTGGTGGCGTGGCTCGACCGCCGCCGTCCCGGAGATCCGGGCGACGTCTGGGCGCAGCGCTACGGTCCGGACGGCACGCCGATCGGACCAAACGTACTCGTGAACGACGACGCCGTGGGGAACGAGCAGCGATTCGTCCGCGCCTGCGACGCGACCGGCGGCGCCATGGTCTTCTGGGAGGATCTCCGCGGCGGACTAGGGCTCGACTCCAACGTGGAAGGCGCGTGGGTTCCGTGGAACGGCGATCCTCCCGGCGCGAATTTCCGCGTGAACGCGACCACGCTGGGCCGGCAGGGAAACCCCGGGGCCGTCTGGGACGGCGTCGAGGCGTCCATCGTCGTCTGGGAAGACCTGCGCCGCGGCTCCTCCGACATCTTCGCGGTCCCCATTCGGCCCGACGGGAGTCCCCGCGGCGCCGACACGCAGCTCAACGACGACGCGGCCCCGTACGACCAGCGGCGCGCGCGGCTGGGGAAGGGGCGAGGGAACTACTTCGCCACATGGATCGACCTCCGCGGCGGGGGGAGTGACCTTTACGGACAGTGGATCACGGCCGCGGGGGCTCGCGACGGCCCGAACCAGCTCCTGTGGGACGACACCTTCACGGAGCGGCCCGTCGAGGCGTCGAGCGCCGTCGCGGTCTCCGGCCCAGCCCTGGCCGCGGTCCAGGTGACGCGCTTCTCCGACGCGGGGGATATCCGCGGACTCCTCCTCCCGGTGCAAGGCGGGGGGATTGGATCGGCGTTCTGGATCGGCGATGAGCTGCCGAGTTCGCAAGCCCTTCCCCGCGCGGCCGGCGCGGTCGATGGATTCGGCGTCGCCTGGCTCGACTCGCGCGAAGGGAGGGTCCGCCTTTATGCGCAACGTCTCGGCCCGGACGGCGCCCGCGTCGGAGGCAACCACTCGGTCCTCACGCTGGAACCGGCCGATCCGGTCTTCGATTTCGATCTGGTGGCCGCGCCCGACGGAGGGTACTGGCTGCTCTACGCCGAGGGAGCCACGGCCGATCAGCGGCTCTGGCTCGCGAAGCTCGACGCCGATCTACGCGCCGCGGGATCGCCGCTGGCGGTCGCCCCCGCCATCCCGGGGACGAAAGCTGCCCCGGGCATCGATGTCTCCTCCGGAGGCCGCGTCGAGATCGTCTGGCTCGGCGACGGCGCCACGGGGGAGGGCCAGGTCTATCAGCGCGCCTTCACCCCGGACGGCACGAGCGCGACGCCGCTCGGCCCCTCGCTGGAGCTCCTGCCGCCCCAGGGGATGGGCGTATCGCAGGCCTCTCCCTCTCTCTCGGTGGATGGATCGCTCAGCGTCGTGAGCTGGGCTTCACGACCCTTCGGGGACTGGAGCGTCTGGATCCAGCGGATCGAGAACGGCGTGACCCTCGACGGCCCGGCGCTCCAGGTCGATCAGGATCTACTGAGCGCCGATCAGCTGGGGCCGACCGTCGGCGTGGACGGGGCGGGAAACGTCTTGACGATCTGGACCGACGGGCGCTCGATCTCGAGCGGGACCGACGTGCTGGGACGCGTGCTCCGCTTCACGACGACCGCGGCCGAAGGGCCGCCCGAGGAGCCGCCGCCGGTCCCGGCGCCGCCTCCGACGGCCTTCCGCGTCGGCCGCGCGCGCCCCAATCCGTTCCTCGCCGGACTCGGCGTGCCGCTCGACGTGCCGGAAGAACTCTCAGGCAGCGTTCGCGTGGCCGTCTACAACGCGCTCGGCGTTCCGGTCCGGCTGCTTCACGATGGCCCGATGATCGCGTCGGCCACCACCGTCCTGTGGGACGGGCGGGACGGCGCGGGCCGGGCGGTTCCGAGCGGCGTCTACTGGATCTCCGTCGAGGGAGGGGGGGAGCGTCATGCGCTTCGAGTCGTTCGGCTCCGCTAGCGTGAGGAACATCCGGCGGCGACACCGCCGGTGCGGCTTCGCGCTCGCGGCGCTCGCCCACTTCGCCGCGCCGG
>JANOOP010000231.1:0-1628 GCA_031421415.1 Candidatus Eiseniibacteriota bacterium | reverse complement strand
TGGTGGTCGTCGATCGAGACGAGCGGTTCCCGCGCGGTCGAGGAACTCTTCGAGGCGATCGATTTCTGGACCGTGGCGCCGAAGGGGCGCTCCGCGGCGACGTTCGATGGCGATCCGGTCGAAGCGCAGCTCCCGACCCTTCGCCGCTACGCGTCGCTTCCGGAGGAACGCAGGCAATTTAAGTTCGTGATCCAGGGGGAGGAGGACGTGGAGGACGCCGTGCGGCTTCTCGACGCGCTCTCCTATCGCGGCGCGATCGTTCTCCAGCCGGAGCACGGGGCGGGGGATGGCCGGCGCGTCTTCTCGTGGTGGCCGTGGGAGCGATATCCCGAGGCGCGCCTCATTCCGCAGACTCACAAACAGGTGGGGCTCCATTGACGCCTCGTGGCGCGGGCGCCCCGAGCGAGGGCAGATGAAGGTTCGGCTGACACGCGAGTTCGGCTTTGAGGCAGCGCATCACCTCCCACGGGCGCCGGAGGGGCACAAGTGCCGCCGGCTCCATGGGCACTCGTTCCGCGTCGAGGTGTCCGTGGAGGGCGAGGTCGATCCCACGACGGGCTGGTTCCTCGACTATGGCGTCATCCGCGAGGCGGTCGAGCCGATCCGCCTGCAGCTCGATCACTACTGCCTGAACGACATCGCGGGGCTGGAGAATCCCACGTCCGAGCATGTGGCGCGCTGGATATGGGAGCGGTTGAAAGCGGCGCTCCCGTCGCTGGCGCGCATCACGGTTCACGAGACGTGCGAGAGTCGCTGCGAGTACGAGGGGAAGTGAGGAGGCTCCGATGAGAGCGACGGCCGGCGCTGCCGGCGCTGAGGCTGGCGCGACCGAATCGCTGAGTGACCGGCTCGGCCCGGAGATCGCGGCCGGCTTGCTCCTGGGGACGCACTGGACCCGGGCCCACGACCAGGGCAAGGACCTCGCGGCCGGAGGGCGGGCCCCGGCGATCGAGCCCGTCCTCGCGTTACGCCCGGGAGGGAGAGACCGAGCTCCGATTCCCACCGCGGGATTCCGCGTTTCGTTCTAGACGCTAACCGACGCCGGGCGAACTCTCCAGCGTCTTCACGCCGGCGCGGGGCGGCGTGCGAGGGGGGATCAGGCGCTGCGGAGGATCCGCTCGGCGATCTTCTCGGCGTCTTCCAGGAGATTTCCGACGGAGACCCCGCGGAATCCGTTCCCGGTGAGGTGAATTCCGGGGACGGCATCGAGCCGCTTCGCGATCCTGCCGATCAGCGCGCGGTGGCCCACCTGGTACTGCGGAATGGCGTCTTCCTGGCGGATGATCCAGGTCCGTTCGGGGCCGCGGTTCAGGCCCACCATCCGGTCGAGCGCCTTCATGGAGATCGCCACGAGTTCGTCGTCGCGCTTCGTGACGAGATCGGGGCGCTCGGCGCCGCCCACCATGACGCGGACGAGGACGTGCCCCTCGGGGGCGCGGTCGGGGAAGAGGTTCGATTCGAACAGGGCGCCCAAGATGTTCAGGTCGTCGCCGGGTCCCGGCGAGGCCAGGAATCCGTAGCCGTCGGGGGTGCCCCGGAACGCGTCCCGCTGGAAGCCGAGCGCGATCACGTTGAGCCCCGCGGAGGGAATCGACTCGAGTTCGCGCGCGGCCTCGGCGTCGAGCGAC
>JANOOP010000230.1:0-4634 GCA_031421415.1 Candidatus Eiseniibacteriota bacterium | reverse complement strand
ACTCCTTGAGGGCCGCGGCGCCCACGAAGATGAAGATGGCCCGCATAAGAAGCGCCCCGACCACGCCCCAGAAGAGAACGCGATGTTGGTAGAGCGCGGGAACGCGGAACGAGGTGAAGATCACGAGGAAGATGAAGACGTTGTCGACCGAGAGGGCTTTCTCGATCAGATAGCCTGTCAGGAATTCCAGCCCCTGCTGGGGGCCAAACTTCACGTAAACCCAGGCGTTGAAGGCGAGCGCCATGCCGATCCAGACCACGCTCCAGATGGCCGCCTCGCGGAAGGAGACCTCATGGGCCTTTCGATGAAAGACGCCGAGGTCAAGCGCGAGGAGGACCAGGATGAGGCCGGTGAAGCCGGTCCAGAGAAGTGGCGATCCGATCGATTCGGTCATAGGGTGCGGCGGTTGTGCCGCCGCGAGGCGATTGTCGCGCAGGAGGCGAGCGCGAGGCAAGGCAACTCGGCTGGCAGCGCCGTGGCGCCGGGGGGGGCCGTTCGCCGCAGGGAGGCTACGACGGAGGCCGCCACGTACGGGAAATGAGGAAGGGGACCGCGCTGGCGGCCCCCTTCATTTCATCTTCTCGACGAGACGACGGATCGTCGCCTAGTGCTTGTGCTTCTTGTGGCCGTTTCCGCGGCCGCGATCGTCGCCCCGCTTCTTGTCGTAGCCCTGAGCCACCGCGTGCGGCGGCGGGCCGTTCTTCCAGTGGCGGCGGTACTTCACCGGAACCCCGACCACCGAGCGGGGGACCGACGCCGTGCGGAGGTGAACGAACGGACCGCGCCAGTTGGCGGAGCGATACCAGAATCCGTCCTCGACGAAATACCAGTAACGGCCGTACCGATAGAGATCGCAGTCGCGATTCTGGACGTAATAGACCTTCGTGTCCGGAACGAGAATCACCTCGGGCTCGCTCCGGAACGCGAGCGTCGCGCCGTCGTAGCGGTCGCCCACCGAGATCCGGAAATCGACGTTCGTGCCGGCGTACGCCGTCGCCGTGACGGTCGCCGCGAGCACCGCGGCCGCGGCAAAGGCGTAGAGGCTGCGTTTCATGGTGTCCTCCTGAATGATGAAATGGGGAGCCCTGGGTGGGCCTCGGCGTGTAGGGTTGCAATCCGCGTGCCACGGGGGCGCTTTTCACTCGTCGCTAAGCGGTTGTCCGTGCGTGGGTTGTCGGTGTGGCTCGAATCCGGCCAAAGCCGAGCCGTGCGCGGCGCGGCGACAGTGTGGGATTTCGTGCACCCTGCGCCACGTCGGGGGGGCCAGGGCGCCGGGAGCGGTGGCGCGTGGCCGGGGGTCGGTCGCGCCCGGAAATAGCCGCTCAGCCGCGGCGCTTCGCGATCTCCTCGGCCAGCACGCGCGCGCTCGAACGGGGGAGGCGCGGTCCCTCGGGGTGGTCGAAGTCGACCGAACAGAGCCCGAAACGCCCTTCATGGCCGTCGGCCCATTCGAAATTGTCCATTAGCGACCAGTGGATGTAGCCGCGGACGTCGGCCCCCGCCGCGCGCGCGCGATCGACCGCCGCCAGCGTGGCGCGGATGAACGTGCCGCGCCACCGATCGGCGGCGTCGGCGATGCCGTTCTCGGTGATCAGGAGCGGAAGCCCGAAGGCGCCGCACTCCGCGATGGCCCGCTCGATCCCCTCGGGGTAAATCTCCCAGCCCAGATCGTTCACCGGCGCTCCACGCTTCGCGCTCCGTGGGTCCTTCCCGAAGAACGTCACCATCCAGCGTGTGTAGTAATTGAGGCCCAGGAAGTCGGACGAGCCGGCCATGGATTCGACGCGCCGGCGGACCGGCTTCGCGCCGGGAATGGAAAGATCGACCGGGCCGCCCGCCAGCGCACGGACCACGGCCTCGTTGAAGACGCGGTGCTGCGCGGCCGACGCCAGGTGATCGAGCGGATTCCAGCGCCGTCGCGGTTCCAGCAGCACCCAATGCTTCGCGACGCCGATCCAGGTCGCGCGCCCGTCGCCGTCGGCGTCCACCGTGTCCGACTCCCGGAGCGCGTGCGAGGCGAGCGCGTGCGCCTCGAGGAGATTCGCGATCACGATCAGCGCGCGCGACCGGTCGGCGACGCCCGGCGGCCAGATGCCCGAGGCGTAGCCGTAGAATCCCAGCACCTCCGGCTCGTTGACCGTGATCCAGTGATCGACGAGGTCGCCGAGGCCAGCGCCGACCCAGCGCGCCAGGCGGACGAAGTGGGGGAGATTCGCGTGCGTTTCCCAGCCCCCCCGTCCGGCGAACCAGCGTGGATTCGTGAAGTGGTGGAGCGTGACGATCGGTGTGATGCCGCGCGCGCGGCAGGCGGCGGCTACCGCCCGGTAGTGGGCTAGCGCCGCGTCGTCGTAGCGGCCCGGAGCGGGTTCGAGCCGGCTCCACTCGACGGAGAAGCGATAGGTGTCGAGGCCGAGCGCGCGGAGGAGGTCGAGGTCCTCCTCGAAGCGCTCCCAGTGAAGGCAGGCGCTTCCCGAGCGCGCCCCGCCCTTGACGACGCCGGGGCGCTGCTCCCACTCCCACCAGTCGTTCCGATCGTTGCCCCCCTCGACCTGATGGGCCGAGGTCCCCGCGCCCCAGAGAAATCGCGCCGGTGGCGCCGCGCCGGCGACTCTCCCTTGAGCCCTGTCCATCCTGGCGGTAACGTTATCGTCCATGACTTCCCCGACACCGGACCGCATGCCGTCGCCCGAGCATCCGTCGCACGACGCGCCGGTTCCTCCGCGCCTGCATCTCGGCACCTCGTCCTTCAGCCATCCGTCCTGGGTCGGCTCCTTCTATCCTGTCGGAACGAAGCCCGGCGATTTCCTGGCGGATTACGGGCGCCGGTACGAAACGGTGGAGATCGACGCGACCTTCTACCGGATTCCCTCGGCGGCGCAAGTGCGAACTTGGGCCTCGAAGGTGCCGCAGGGTTTTCGCATCGCGGCCAAGGTGCCCCAGGTGATCACGCACGAGAAACTCCTCGTCGGCGCCCAGCAGGAGATCGAACTCTTCCTCGGCGCCATGGAAGAGGCGGGGGAGAAACTCGGTCCGCTCCTCTTCCAGTTTCCCTACTTCCGGCGCGATGCCTTCGCCTCGGCCAAACCGTTCCTCGAGAGGTTGGAGCCGGTGCTCGCGTCCCTCCCGCGCGACCGCCGCTTCGCGGTGGAGATCCGGAACAAGACATGGGTCGCGGAGCCGCTTCTGTCCCTGCTGCGAGCGCACGGCGTCGCCTTCGCGCTCATCGACCATCCGTGGATGCCGGCCATCGATGAGCTGCTCCAGGGCCCCGATCCGGTGACAGCCGACTTCGCCTACATCCGCTGGCTGGGGGACCGCCACGGGATCGAGGCGAGGACCGACTCGTGGGAGAAGATCATCGTCGATCGCGAGGGTGAGATGGAGCGGTGGGTCCCCGCGCTCGCCGCGCTGCTCGAGCGGAACATCGAGGTCTTCGGCTACTTCAACAATCACTACGCCGGCCACGCGCCCGGCTCGATCGCGCTCCTGCGCGACGTGTGGCGCCGCCTGAGCCAGGCGAGTTAGCGGAGATCCAGCCCCAGCGTTCCCGCCAGCGCGCGCGCGAGGTCGGCGGCCTGCAGGCGAATCTCCGGCACGGCGGTCGTCTCCCAGAGCAATCCGCGGAGCGGGGGCCCCAGCGTGAAGAGATTCGCGTGGGGTTCGCCCCCGGCATTGAGGAGCGCGCCGCCCGGCTTCGCGTCGAGTCCGAAGCCCAGCGGTCCCGGTCGCACGATCCCGCCTTCGAAAAGCCTACTCAGGAATATTGTCGGGTCCTCGGCGTAGCGAACGGTCGGGCCGGTGGCGTTCACGATCCATCCGGTGCGAAGCGTCGTGGCTGCGCTTCCGCCCCGAGGCCGCACGTCTACCGCGAAGCCGTCGGCATGAGCCGTTGCGGAGGCGACACGTCCGGCCACCACGCGCAGTCGCCCCTCCGCCTTGATGGCGTCCACGTGGCTCGCGATGGCGGGGGCCATCCGATGCCGGTGGATCTCCCAATAGGGGTGGACGTGACGAATGAAACGCGTCCGCTCCGGCGCCGTCATCGCGCCCCAGAGCCGTGGCACGAGCGGCCGCACCGCGTCGGCGACAGAGCGCCACGAGCCGCCCTGAGATTCTTCCGTGGCCATCTCCGCGCGAACGCGGTGGAGAAGTCCGCGCGCCGTCACGGGAGCAACATCGAGATCGATCGCGACGTACCCCGCGTCGCTGGGACCGTGCGAGAGCGGCATCAAGCCGCGTGGGGAAACCGCGACGATGCCGCCGCGGTGCCCCTGGCGATCGAGCGTCAGCACGACGTCGATCATCGTGAGGTGCGCGCCGAGGACGAGCACCGAGTCGTCGGGGAGGACACCGTCGAAGACGCCGAGCTTCCACGGATCGAGAATCGTCCGAGGATGCCCGGCCAGCGCCGCCTCGATCCCGCTCGGGAGTCCAGGCGGCCGGTAGCCGAGGGCCAGGACGACGACGTTTGCGATCCACGCGGCGCCGCTGTGGCCGAGCAGGCGCCACCCCGTGCCGCGACGCACCAGGTCGTCGATCTCCTCGCTCAGCACCTCGAGCACCACGCCCGGGTCGGAGCGCTCGAGCGACGCCCGGAGAACGTCCTCCAGGTACTTCGCGTAGAGGCCGCGCGG
>JANOOP010000229.1:0-2165 GCA_031421415.1 Candidatus Eiseniibacteriota bacterium | reverse complement strand
GATGCGGAGGAGTTCCGGCGCGGGGACCGCACCGCGACCGATCCGCGTGGCCAGCGTGTCGCCCTCGATGAGTTCCATGACGAGGTACGCCGTGTCGCCCTCGGTCCCGACGTCGAAGAGCGTACAGATGTTCGGATGATTGAGCGAGGAGACCGTCTTCGCCTCGCGCTCGAAGCGCGCGCGGATCTCGGGCTGGGAGGCGAGATGGTCGGGGAGCACCTTCACGGCGACGTCGCGGCCGAGGCGGGTATCGCGGGCCCGGTAGACCTCGCCCATTCCCCCCGCGCCCAGCGGGGAGAGGATCTCGTAGGGGCCTAGTTTGACGCCGGGTTCGAGGGCCATGGGGCGGGAGGATAGCATGGGATGAGTGGAGCGTTTGCCTGCCTTTGTAAAGCCGAGCGCCAGCCTCCGCGACATGTCTCGCTTTGATGCATGTTGCCGGCCGGGCTGTTTGGCATACTCCTCGGGTATGCGTGACAAGCCGAATGAGTCGCTGACGCGCACCGCGTCGACCGGCCCGTCTCCGGGAGGGGCCGGTGGTGGTGACGGCGGTACCGAATCCGCCGAGCGCTTTCTCCCCGGCGCGATCGTCTCCGAGCGCTACCGCATCCGCGGCCGCATCGGCGTGGGCGGCATGGGCGAGGTCTATCACGCCGACGATCTCCGCCTTGGTGTCGCCGTCGCGCTCAAATTCCTGAACCTCGCCTCCGCGGGAGATCCCGCGCGTCTCCAGGCCCTCGTGGACGAAGTCCGCGTGGCGCGACAGGTCGCCCACCCGAACGTCTGCCGCGTCTACGACATCGGCGAAGTGGACGGGCTCCCGTTCCTCACCATGGAGTTCATCGACGGTGAGGACCTCGCCTCGCTCCTGCGGCGCGTCGGCCGGCTCCCGGCGCCGAAGCTGGTGGAACTGGCTCATCAGCTCTGCGCCGGATTGGCGGCCGCGCATCAGGCCGGAATCGTCCATCGAGATCTCAAGCCCGCCAACATCATGGTCGACGGGCGCGGGATCGCGAGAATCGCCGATTTCGGAATCGCGGTTCCCGCGGGAACGCCGACCGAAGGCGAGGTCTCCGGAACCCCCGCGTACATGGCGCCCGAACAGCGGCGCGCGGAGGCTCCGACGCCCGCCTCCGATTTTTATGCGCTCGGACTGATTCTCTACGAAGCCGCTGTGGGCGCGCGATACGTCGAGAGGCCGGACGGAGAGGTCGCGCTTCCGGGCATCCATGAAGCGTTGGCGCGCGGTATTTCGTATTGCCTGGAGAGCGATCCCGAGAGACGGCCGAAGTCGGCGCTGGAGATTTCGGCGCTTCTTCCGGGCGGAAACCTGCTCGCGGCAACACTGGAGGCGGGAGGAACGCCGAGCCCGGAGCTTGTCGCGGTCTCGGGAGATTCGCGCGGATTGAGCGGCCGCGCGGCCGGCGGGCTGCTTGCGCTGGCTGTGGCCGGACTCGCCGCGGTGATCTGGCTGGCCGGGACCGCGCAGATAGTGAACCGCGTCCCTCTCGCCAAGCCGCCCGCGGTGCTGGTCGATCGCGCGCGGGATCTGTTGGCGCGGACGGCGCCCGGCGTCTCGCGCCGGCACGAGGCGTGGGACTTCGGCTACGACGATTCGGCGTTCGAGGCGGCCGTCGCGGAGCGGAAGGGCTCCCGCTACTGGGAATCTCTTCGCGATCGACGCCCGCCGCCCATCGTCTTCTGGTATCGCACGAGCCCGCACGTGATCGCGCCGCCCGACCTGACCGGGAATCTCTACTCGGACGTCCCTCCGCTCGATGTTCCGGGGATGTCGCTGGTTGTACTGGATACAGAGGGGCGGTTGCTGAAGCTGCGCACGGTGCCGGCGGATGTGGAGACCGGCCGGAAGGCCGGTGAGGGCACCGACGCGGGAGACTCGGCCGGAGTCGCGCTATGGCCCGCACTCCTCCAGATGGCCGGCTTCGAGCCCGACTCGCTCCGCGAAACAGTGCCGCGCGAAGTCCCGCCGGCGTATGCATCCGAGCGCCGGGCCTGGGTCGGCGAGTGGCCGGGCGGCGGCGGCGGCGGCCGGGCGGTGCGGATCGAAGGGAGCGCGTTAGCCGGGCAGCCGATCGAGTTCCGCGCAGGGGTGCCGGATCGCGCGAAGACGGCCGAGGCAATGAAGGTGGCGGCCGCCAGCATCG
>JANOOP010000228.1:0-8964 GCA_031421415.1 Candidatus Eiseniibacteriota bacterium | reverse complement strand
CGCCACGCACGCCGCCACGACCGGGCCCGCCAGAGGACCACGGCCGGCTTCATCCACTCCGGCCACGCACTCACCCCAGCGCGCGCGAAATTCGTCGTCGAATCGGGCGAGGCGACTACGCCTCATCGCCTCCCAGTCTCTCGCGCTCGGTCACCTTCGCCGCCTTACCCTTCAGGCCACGGAGGTAGAAGAGCTTCGCGCGACGGACCTTGCCGGTGCGATTCAGCTCGATCTTCGCCACCGTCGGCGAATGAATCGGAAAGGTCCGCTCGACGCCGATGCCGCTCGAGATCTTTCGAACGGTGAAGCTCTGGCGAATGCCGGAGCCGCGGATGTTGGTCACCACGCCCTGGAATAGCTGGGAGCGTTCCTTCTCCCCTTCCACGACGCGCACGTGAACCCGCACCGTGTCGCCGGTGCGGAAATCGATCTTCCGCTCCGAGCGGAACCGGGATTCGAAGCGCTCCAAGATACTCATGACCGGGCCTCCTCCTTCTGTATGGCTTCCAACAACAATCGGTCTTCATCGGAGAGCGGGCGACCGCGCAGCAGATCGGGCCTCCGCTCCAGGGTCCGGCGCAACGCCTCGCGCCGCCGCCAGATCCGGATCTCCTCGTGGTTGCCGCCCTTCAAGACTTCGGGGACGGACAGCCCCCGGCACGAATCGGGACGAGTATAGACGGGAGCGGCCAGGAGCGCCTCCGAAAAAGAGTCGGCCTTCGCCGACTCCTCGTCGCCAAGCACCCCCGGCTGGAGGCGCGCCACGGCGTCCACGAGCACCAGGGCCGCCGGCTCTCCTCCCGAGAGGACGTAGTCGCCGATCGAGATCTCTTCCGCCTCGAGAAGCTCGATTGCCCTCTCGTCGATCCCGAGGTAACGGCCGCAAACGATTGCCAGATGTGGCTCTTGCGCCAGTTCGCGCACCCACGACTGTTCGAGCGTTCGGCCCTGGGGGCTCGTGACGAGCACCCGGGGCCGCGCACCCGGAACGGCGTGGCGGATCGACTCGAAGGCGCTCACGATCGTGTCCGCCTTCATAACCATTCCGGCGCCGCCGCCGTAGGGATAGTCGTCGGTCGTCCCGTAGCGATCGGTGGCAAAATCGCGGATCGCGACCATCGCCACGTCGAGGATCCCCTTCTCGCGGGCGATCCGGATCATCCCCTCGTCGAAGGCGCCGGTGAAGGTCCCGGGGTTCAGCGTCAGGATCGAGACGCGCACGTCATTCCTCGCCCGGAAGCCCCGGGAGTCCGGGCGGCGGCGCCAGAACGATGATCCCGCCGGCCGCGTCGATGGAACGGAGCACGGTGTCGAGGAGCGGAATCAGGATCTCCCCATGCTCGCCTCTCACCACCAGAACGTCGTTGCTCCCGGTGGCGAATACTTCCTCCACGCGGCCGAGCACGAGGCCTTCGGGGGTGCGGGCCGTGAGGCCGACGAGTTCGAAGCGGTAGTAGCGCCCCTCGGGGAGCGGCGCTACCTGGTCGAAGCGGATCGTCAGCTCGGCGCTGTGCAGCGCCTCGGCGTCGGTTCGATTTCCGACGCCTTCGAAACGGACCAGCCAGCGCGCCTGGAAGGGACGCGACGTGGCGATCTTCAGCGTTCGAGCGTCGCCCGAAGGAAGTCCGGCCGCGAAGACACGTCCCGGACCGAACCGGTCCGGCGTATCGGTGGTCGGATCGATGACGACCTCGCCGCGAAGTCCGTGCGCGCGCGCCACGATCCCGACGAGGACCGGGGTGGCGGGATCAGTCCGCAATCTCTAGCGTCGCCCGGATACCCTTCGCCGTCGCCGCGGCCGACAGAAGCGTCCGCAGCGCCTGGGCCGTGCGCCCTTCGCGCCCGATCACCTTTCCGAGGTCGCCGGGCGCGACGCGGAGCGTCAGCACGACGGTATCCCCGCTCTCGCGCTGATCGACGTGTACGCCCTCGGCGTGGTCGACCAGCTGGCGCGCACAAAATTCAATGAACTGCTTCACGCGGCGCTCCTGGTAGAGGGACTACTTCTTGCCCTTTTTGGCGGCCTTCGGCTTCGCGGGCTTGCCCTTACCGGCCTTCGCCTTCGCGCGCGCCTTCGCCTTCTTGTCGGGGCGCGGGGACGCCGCCTTCTTCTTCGCGGCCGGCTTCTTCGCGGCCGGCTTCTGCGTAGCCGCCTTCTTCTTGGCCGGCTTCTTCGCCGCGGCGGGCGCGCCTTCAGCCTTCGGCAGCGGCGCGGGACGGAGCGCGGCCGGCGCGTGCTTCGCCATCAGGACCGAAACCGACTCGGACGGCGTGGCGCCGTTCCGCATCCACTTGGCGAACGATGCCTCGTCGATCTTGAACGTGGCCGGGTCCGTCAGCGGATTGTAGTAACCGAGCTGCTGGATGAATCGTCCGTCGCGCGGGTAGCGCGAATCGGCGACGACGACGCGGTAGAACGGCCGGCCCTTGGCCCCCGTTCGCTTGAAACGAATGACGACAGCCATTCCTCTCTTCCTCCGTTGTGGTGGCGACGATGCCCGGCGCGGACTAGCGGATGCCCATCGGGAATTTCCCGCGCATCCCACCGAGGCGCTTCATCATTTGTTGGGCCTGCTCGAACTGGCGCAGCAGGCGGTTCACGTCCTGCACCGTGGTGCCGCTCCCCCGCGCGATGCGCCGGCGGCGGCTCCCATCGATGATCTGCGGACGTTCTCGCTCGAGGCGGGTCATCGACAGGATGATCGCCTCGGTGCGCTTCAACTCCCGGTCGTCCACGCGCGCGTCCGCCGGCAGGCGGACACCGGGAAGCATCTTCACGATTTCCTCGAGCGGCCCCAGTTTCTTCATCTCCTGGAGCTGCTGGAGAAAGTCGACCAGCGTGAACCGATCCTTCCGTAACTTCTGCTCGAGAGTTACGGCCTTCGTGAAGTCGAGCCGTTCCTGGGCGCGCTCCACCAGCGTGAGGATGTCCCCCATGCCGAGGATGCGCGAGGCGAGCCGGTCCGCGTGAAACGGCTCCAGCGCCTCCACCTTCTCGCCGACGCCCATGAAGCGAATCGGCGCGCCGGTCACCGCCTTGAGCGAAAGCGCGGCGCCTCCGCGCGCGTCGCCGTCCATCTTCGTGAGGACGAACCCGCTGACCGGAAGCCGGCCGGTGAAGGCCTGCGCGATCTGCACCGCGTCCTGACCCGTCATGCCGTCGAGAACGAGGTAGGTCTCCGACGGCTCGAGCACCTTGTGAACGCGGGCCACCTCGTCCATGAGGCCGTCGTCCACATGAAGCCGTCCTGCCGTGTCGGCGATCAGAAGGTCGAAGCCCTCTCGATCGGCTCTCAGGCGCGCGGCCTTCGCCAGCGCGACCGGGTCCTTCGCCTCGCGATCGAGGTGAATCGGCACTCCGACCGAGCGCGCCAGGACCTCCAGCTGGTCGATGGCCGCGGGACGCTGCAGATCGAGCGCCGCCAGGAGAACGCGTTTTCCGCGCCCCACCCAGTGCTTCGCCAGCTTCGCCGCGGTGGTCGTCTTCCCGGAGCCCTGAAGCCCCGCGAGGAGGAGCACGGCCGCGCGATTCGACGGAAACTGAAGCCCCGCCTGCGACACGCCGCCGAGGAGCTTAATCAGCTCCTCGTGCACGATCTTCACCACTTGCTGCCCGGGCGCGACGCTCTGCAAGATTTCGACGCCGACCGCGCGTGCTTCCACCGATTTCAAGAAGTCGCGCGCGACGTCGAGGTTCACATCCGCTTCGAGCAGCACGCGGCGGATCTCGCGAAGCGCGTCCTTGACGTCCTGCTCGGAGAGCCGACCACGGCCCACCAGTTTCTGGAAGACGCCGTGGAGTCGCTCGGTGAGGCTCTCAAACAAGGTGTCGGGCTCCCCCGCGCGCGTCTTGGAACATGGTCGACATAAACGCAGTAGGCTAGCATCGGATCGGCACTTACGGCAACCACCAAGTGGGGCCTGCCGCGGCGGGGTGGAGAATCTCTGGCCGTTTCAGGGAAAGTGAAGCCGGAAGGCGTCGGTCGTACATTTTCGTTGACACGGAAGCCAAGTGTGACTATTTTTAACAGTCGAGTGGAGTTCCCTGTCGCCTCGTGCCCAATCCGCGGCCAAGGCCTAGTCCCACAAGCCGGTCATTTCTTGCGGGGTCTTGAGTTGCGAAACACGTGGATGTGCGGGGAACTTCCTCCTATATTATCCCCCACCCCAACTCCTTGAGCCCGGCCAGGAGTAAGACTCCACTGAAACGCGCACTCGTGTTGGCGTGCTTCGCGCTCGTCGGCTGCAATTCGGACTCGATCCACGGCCGGCAAGCCTTCTTCCCCGGCACGACCCTCACCTCGTGGGCGTTGTGCGACAAGTTCTCGGGGATCAGCGACGTCATCCAGATCTGCGCCAGCAAGGGGCTCCTGCCGGGAGCGACCCAGCAGACCTACAACATCTCCTTCTCCCTTCCGAACGACGCTCGGGTTCTGATCGCGGTCTTCGACAGCCATGCAGCGCTGGTGAAGGTGCTCCTCGACGCCGACGAGCCGGCGACGCTTCCCGGCTTCTTCCGCCAGCCTCCCATCGCCTGGGATTTCGCCGACGCGAAGGGCGCCCGCGTTCCGGCCGGTTCCTACCGCCTCTACTTCAAGTCCGGCTCGTTCCAGTCGACCAGCGACGTGGAAGTCCCATGACCTCTCGTCCTCGCACCCCTCGCCTCCTCCTGCTCGCCGCGTGCCTCGTGGCGAGCTCCTTCGTCGTCTACTGCCCGTTCGAAGCGCGCGCGCAGGAGGGGGCCACGGGCGACAGCACCGACTCGGTCCAGCCGATGGCGCCCGCCGACTCCGCCGCGCTGGCCGCGGCTATGGCCGCATCCGATTCCGCGCTTGCCGAGTCTACGGCGCCGCCCTCGGATCGTCCCGTCCCCGGCTCGGATCGTAGCCGCCTGGAGTTCGGCGTGGCCATGCCGAAGGGATATTTCGACTGGCTCGGGACGCTGGGATACCGCCACCGCCTTCTCACCGACACGCGGTTCGAACACTGGCTCCACGCCGAGGCGATCTTCGGGAAGAAGGAGTACCTCAGCGAAGGCGCCGCGAGCGTGGCGTGGTTCATCCGGCCGCTGGCCTTGTGGCGCCCCGAGTGGCGGATTCGCCCGGTGGTGGAGGGAGGCGTCGGCGGGTACGTGGTCGTGCAGTTCGCCGACATCGTCGGCTTCGGCGATTGGTCCTCCCACGCGCGCGCCTACGTGAAGGGGCACGCGGTGGCGGGCTTCGAGACCGATCTATCGAGTCGGTGGGGGCTGGCGCTCCGAGGACGATTCACGATTCCGGCCAGCCGGCCGCTCGACTACGCCCAGCTCGTTCTCTTTCTCAGGTAGGCGCCGGTCGCGGAGTGTTCCGCGCGCTCCAGGTCGGCGGGCACTCCCTCGGCGACGATCTTCCCGCCCCCCGCACCGCCGTCCGGCCCGAGTTCCACCAGCCAATCGCACGTCGCCAGGAAATCGAGGTTGTGCTCGACCGCGATGACCGTCCCCCCGCGCCGCGTCAGTTCGTGCAAGACACGTAGAAGAACGGCGACGTCGCGCCGGTGAAGCCCGACCGTCGGCTCGTCCAGGATGTAGAGCGTGTCGGGCGCGCTCCGGTCGGCCAGCTCGCGAGCCAGCTTCAGCCGCTGCGTCTCTCCTCCGCTCAAGGTCGTCAGCGGCTGCCCCAGACGTAGATAACCGAGTCCCACCCGCTCCAGGACCCAGAGCGGCTCCTGGATCTCGGGCTCTCCGCTGAAGAGGCGGATCGCCTCCTCGATCGTCCGGTCGAGTAGTTCGTCGATCGAGAGCCCGTGGACCCGGACTTCGAGGACCTCGGGGCGGTAGCGGCGCCCGCCGCATGCCTCGCAGGGAATCGAGAGGTCGGCCAGGAAGTACATCTCGACCTTCGTGACGCCGGCCCCATCGCAGACGTCGCATCGACCGCCGGCCACGTTGAACGAAAAGGTCCCCGGGGTGTATTTCCGCTCGCGGGCGAGCGGCGCGCGGGCCCACCGTTCGCGGATCCGGTCGAATGCCTTCACGAACGTCGCCGGATTGGAGCGCTGCGTCCGCCCGACCGGACTCTGATCGACCAGGGCGATCCGCGAACAGCCCTCGAGGCCCGTCACCTCGTCGTGCGCCCCCGGCACCGGAGCCTCCGCTCCGACCGCGCGGGCGGCGGCCCGGTACAGAACGTCCTCCACGAGCGTCGACTTGCCCGAGCCCGAGACGCCGCAGACGCCGCTCAGGGCGCCGATCGGAAAGCGGGTGGAGACGTTTCTGAGATTGTGCTCGCGCGCGCCGCGCACCTCGATCCACCCGGTCGAGCGCTTGGAGTCGGGGAGGCGGAAGCGCGAATCGCGAGCGGGAAACTCCACGTGCGCCCGGCGTCCCGGCCACGATTCGATCGGCCCCTCGTAAAGGAGCTGCCCGCCCCGGTCGCCCGCGCCGGGCCCGAGTTCCACGATCCACTCCGCGGCATCGATCACGTCGGGGTCATGCTCGACGACCAGGAGCGTATTCCCCCGCTCCCGGAGCCGCAGGAGGATGCGGATCAGCCGGTCGGTGTCGCGCGGATGGAGACCGACCGTCGGCTCGTCGAGGACGTAGAGCGCGTGGCTCAGGCTTCCTCCGAGCGCGTTCGCCAGCTCGATTCGCTGCGCCTCCCCGCCCGAGAGCGATTTCGTCTGCCGGTCGAGCGTCAGGTAATCGAGCCCGCTCTCGCCCAGGTACTCGAGGCGTCCGCGGAGCTCGGCCACGATCGGCGCCGCGACCTGGGTGCGGACCGGGTCGAGATCCAGCCCCGCCGTGAACGCGCGGAGTTCCCCCACCGTCATCGCCGCCAGGTCCGCGACGTTCTTCCCCCCGACGTAGACCTCCAGCGCCTCGGGCTTGAGGCGGATTCCCCGGCAGGCGCCGCAGATGACCTGCTCCTGGTAGCGCTTCACGAGGAAGCGTGCGCTGAGCTTGTACGCCTTCTCCTTCTGCCGCTCGAGGAACGGCAACACGCCGCGGAAACCCGGCGCCCCCTGGAGCAGGATCTCCTGCTGCGCCGGCTTCAGCGACTTGAAGGGCCGGTCGAGTGGAATCCCGTGTTTCTCGGAGACCGCCTTCAGTTTCGGAAGAAAGTGGGCGCGCCACGAATTCGCCCACGGATCGAGCGCCCCTTCCAGGACGCTCTTCTCCGGATGCGGGACGATCCGCTCGCGCGTGAACGTGAGGACGTTGCCGAAGCCGCGGCACTCGGGACAAGCGCCGTAGGGACTGTTGAAGGAGAAGAGCTGCGGGCGCGGCTCGGGGAATTCCCGGCCGCACCCTTCGCAGACGCGGCCGTCGGCGTAGGTGGCGCGCTCCCCGGACGCGCGCTCGACCGTGACGCGGCCGTCGCCCTCCCTCCAGGCATGCTCCAGAGCCTCGCGAAGCCGCATTCGGTTCTCCGGCGTCGAGCGGGTTCGATCGACCAGGATCTCGATCGGGGCGCGGAGCTTCGGCGGAGGCGGCTCGTCCAGACGGAGCCACGCGTCGGTCCCGCGCGCACGGGCGCGGAGGAATCCCCGCGAGAGGGCGCGAGCCCAGAGCGCCGCCGGCGATTCGCCCGGCCGCGCGCCGACCGAGACCCAGATGGAGACTTCCTCTCCTTCCGCGCGGAGCACGGCCTCCAGGGCCGAATCGAGGCTGTGCCGCGGCACGGCGTGGCCGCACCGGCCGCAGCGCGTCTCCCCGACCCGGGCCAGAAGGAGCCGGAGGTAGTCCGCGAGTTCGGTGACCGTGCCGACCGTCGAGCGGCCGGTCTGGGCCGCGGCGCCCTGGCGGATGGCGATCGCCGGCGCCAGCCCTTCCAGATGGTCGTAGTCGGGACGCGGCAGGCGGTCGAGGAACTGCTTCGCGTAGGTCGAGACGCACTCGACGTAGCGCCGCTGGCCCTCGGCGTAGATGGTGTCGAAGGCGAGCGACGACTTGCCCGACCCGCTGACGCCGGTCACGACGGTCAGGGAGGCGCGCGGAAAGGAGACGTCGATGTTCTTGAGATTGTTCTGCCGGGCGCCCCGCAACTGGACGCGCGGCTTGGAGGCGATGGCGGCCGCGTCGGGGGCGGCGGGAGGCGAGGGGGAGCGGTCGGGCACGAGCCCACTATAACGCGAGGCCGCCCGGCATGCACCGAGCGGCCTCCGAGGACGTGCCCAATCCGCGTTGAACTACTTCTTCTTAGCAGCCTTCTTCTTAGCAGCCTTCTTCTTCGCCGGCATGTACGTCACCTCCCCTCACGTTGATTTTGTTCGCCGTTCAGCCCGTAGCATTGCCCCCGGGCCCGATCAGCCCCACCACCTCATCCACCATCACAGTCAGATCGAACGGCTTTCTCAGATATCGATCGACCTTCAGTCTCTTCGCTTCCAACTTCACCTCGGGAGTCTCGTAGGCCGTCATGAGAATCACCTTCGACGGCACCGCCTGCTCCCGCAGGCGCCTGATCATCTCGATTCCGCTCTCCCCCGGGAGGCGGTTGTCGAGGACGATCAGGTCGAACGAGGGGCTCGCGAACGCTCGCCGCTCCGCGTCTTCCGCGGAACCAGCGGTCGCGATCCGATAACCCGACTCACGAAGGACATTGGAGAGGGTGCGAACGAGTAGCTGCTCGTCGTCCACGATGAGGACCGACTTCGACAAACCACACCTCCTCCATGCGTCGTCGTGATCATCGCAATGAATAGAAAGCAGGAATGGTGCCAACTTGAAGCGCGGCCCGGTCATCGATGCGCGCGGACCACGCATCAGCGAGTAACGACGCGAGGTTAGCGCGCATCCTTCGCGCATCGCATGCGTGATGGCGTGATGCGGAGTGAGGAACACGAAGTGTCAGGAGATTGGACAGCGACGCGCGCTCGCGAGTGATTCACGCAGGTGAATTCGCGATGTGTGAAGAAACGCGACATGTCGAGAAAGTCGACAGAGGTTTTCGACGTCCATCAGCACGCGAATCCCACTTCGCG